>JAQBYJ010000201.1 GCA_027622555.1 Verrucomicrobiota bacterium | reverse complement strand
CGTCAGCTAAGATTATGGTAAGAATGTTTCTGTTTCAGATACCCCGATGCTTGCTTCGGGGAGTTTCATCGGAAAAATTTAAAAGGCGGATAGTTGAGGATTTTTTCCACAACGACGCCAACCATCGGTGCAAATACGATGAGCACCCCATATTGGTAACGCCAACCGGCAACATGATCGATAGGTAGGTGATTCCGACCCAGCGCCAGCAAAAATGCATTCCCTAGAAAAAAACCAAGCAGGAGAATAATCAGAGGTCTTTGATGGTCTTTAACCCAACGAAATGCGAAAAATACGAAAACCACATTCAATTCAAAAAGTAACAATGCTAAGCTTGGTTTTATATGAAAGCCGCGAATCTGTTGATACCATGGATTCAAGGAAATCTGGTAAAGAAAATGCTTGGTAATTAATCCGAGCCGAGAGGCAGAATCTGCGAAATTGTCTGAAAAGATGTAGGTTCCAATTCCCACGAGAATCCCAACGAAAAGGCTCGGGATCAAAGCAAACATGGCAGGCCGTAAAAGCCGCTTGTTTTTGGCTTTACTGGAAATTAAAAGCGTTATTGCCATCAGGAAAACAACAGCACCAATCAATATTCCCCGCGCAAAACTCAATGCACCCAGGGCCGATAGAATTGAAAGAAAAACACAAACTCTCTGGGAATGAACTCTACCCTCTAACAATGGTTTTGAAAAGACAATGAGCGTAATCAGCAGCAAACAATAGGACAACAGGTTCGATACCTGGATACTTTGATTAAGAATTTCAATGTGCGTATAATTCAGCGCAAGCACGAGTTGACTGAAAAGAATTGAAATCAATCCAAAGCTCCACATCCGAAGAAGATAGCCTAGTAGAAAAACAACGGCTGCATGCACCGTAAAAGAAACATAGAGAAATACGTGATAGTCGCCATTTCCCAAGAACAAAATACTCGACCAAAAGAGCTTAAAAACCGGCACAAAATTTTCTCCAAAGAAACTGAAAACCCAGGTCCAATATCCAGTTGATTCAATCAAATGAAGTTGCTCCCATTCGTCGCCCTGGAAATAGAATTTGGCGAAGTTCTCCCAGTAAATATAAAGAGGTAGAAATCCGAACAAAGGACTGGGAATTAGCCAACCAAGAGCGATTTTATGTCTATCAATGAGATGAGCTGACTTCTCCGGCATGGAATAAAACAGAAACTTTAGTAGGCCTATCCAACCAAGCAATCGTATTCATGCCCTGTTTTGAACATCGACTGCTTAGAGCAGCAGAGCCGCAACCAACGTTTAACCACAGATTGCTCAGATGGGCACAGATATTGTAATTATGAAACCACGAATGGACCAAGTGACACGAATCACGAGGTAGGGACTGATCGCCGAGCGGTCCGATATCCTGAAGGGTTCAAGGCATTTTTCTAAACGGAAAAAAGATACAAATTTTAACCACCAGTCTCCGCCAAGGCTACGACAGGGCACGGCTGATGGCACTGATTTTCACTGATAAAAAACGACAAAATATTCGTGATCCATTCGTGGTTAGTTTATGCTTTTTAAAGGGAACCTGCCTTCAGTTTTTGCGTAATTCTGCGCTTTTCGTAGTAAAAGTATTTTTCTTCGAACGTATTTTAATACTGGCGCGTGATTAATCGCGAAGTTCGTGGTGAAGAGCTGGGATACGAAAACGTTGCTTTAAAAACAAGATTCTACCGGATAGTAGTACAAATCGGATAGAAAAAAGGCGCCCCGGTCCGGGACGCCTTTTTGATAAAACGGTTTCGATTATTTTTCAGGAACTTCTGAAATCGTCTTAAGAATGCGGGAGCAGATCTGGTAGGGATCTCCCTTCGAATTTGGACGGCGATCTTCGAGGTAACCTTTGTAACCATCTTTAATAAAGTTAACCGGCAATCGAACCGAAGCACCTCTGTCAGACAATCCCCAGGAAAACTTGTCGATCGACTGAGTTTCATGGAGACCGGTCAGACGCAAGTGGTTGTCAGGTCCATAAGCGGCGATATGCTCTTCCTTATTCTTTTCGAAAGCTGTCATAAGAGCCATGAAATACTTTTCACCACCTACTTCACGCATAAATTTCGTGGAAAAGTTGCAATGCATGCCTGATCCGTTCCAGTCACCTTGGAAGGGTTTGCAATGCCATTCAACATAGACCTGATATTGCTCGCAAAGGCGCTCAAGAAGGTAGCGCGCAACCCACATGTCGTCGGCGCATTTTTTGGAACCCTTGGCGAATATCTGGAATTCCCATTGTCCTTTGGCCACTTCGGCATTGATTCCCTCGTGATTGATTCCGGCTTCCAGGCAAAGATCCAGGTGATCATCCACAATGGCTCGGGCAACATCGCCAACATTACGGTAACCGACTCCGGTGTAGTACTCACCTTGGGGCGTGGGATACCCGCTTTCAGGCCAACCCAGCGGGCGACCATCCTGAAAAAGGAAGTATTCCTGCTCGAGTCCAAACCACGTATCTTCGTTATCATCAATCGTCGCACGATTGTTAGATGGGTGCGGATCACCATTAGGCATCATGACCTCACACATTACGATGAAAGCGTTGCTTCGACCAGCATCCGGGTAAAGAGCGACGGGTTGTAAAATGCAATCTGAACTTTTACCTTCAGCCTGCTGAGTAGAACTGCCATCAAATCCCCATACAGGGCAATCTTCGACTGAAGATGGGGCATTTGAAGCGATTCTGGTTTTTCCACGTAGGTTCGGAACGGGTTGGTACCCATCGAGCCAGAGGTATTCAAGCTTGTATTTCGGCATTTTCTTGTCGTTTTAGTTTTGGGTTGAAAGTCCGTTGGAGAGTCTGATCCATCCCTATTGAAGATGGCCAAACTAAGGACGCAACGACAGTCAGCAAATTACATGCCCGTTTTCAACTCAAAATATAATAATTAAAATAAAACGGTCTGTTTAAACCGAAAAAAATAAGTTAGTTAGGTCCAGTTAATGAGGGAAATTAAAGACACAAAAAGGGCTGAAGTCCACATAGGCTATGATGGAAGAGTCCATAAACGGTATCGTGGATCCTTAGCTCGCAAGAGGTATGACAACGAAGTCCGCGTTCTTAAATATTTGGAAACAAAAGGCTGTACATTTGTGCCCAAACTCCTGCATAGCGATCCGGATGAACTGTATATTATTACCACCAACTGTGGTCAAATTGTGCCACATATAGGCCAGGAGAAAATGGATATGCTCTTTGCGGAGCTCGAAACATACGGCGTTCGGCACGGTGATGCGTTTGCTCGAAACATCACATACAGTTCCCACGAAGGAAGATTTTGCATTATAGACTTTGAATTTTCCACAATTCTGGAATCCGGAGAAGGTCTTACCCTGGCCGAAGCCGAAAAAGAAATAAGAAAGACAAAATTTAAAATCTAGCATGGAAACAATAACTTGGTCGGGCCTGACACATCCAGGGCGTTTTCGAAAAAACAATGAAGATTCATTTTTAGCTACTAATTTGAACGGACAGGAAGTACGGCTTCTGGGGAAACAAGGTTCTGGATCTATCGAAAGAGATGGTGATTTCATTTTTGCAGTCAGCGATGGTATGGGAGGCGCAAATGCAGGCGAATTTGCCAGCAGAATCGCTGTAGATTTTATAACTAAAAGACTTCCCCAAAGCTTTCGACTTGGAGCGATTGGCCTTCCCCAGGGCTACCATGAATTTTTGGGGGAGCTTTTCGAGGAAGTAAATCGGGAGATGTCCAGAATGAGTTTTTTCTATGAAGAGTGCCGTGGCATGGGAGCAACGCTTAGCCTATGTTGGTTTACCCCTGAATGGATGTACTTCGCACATGTAGGAGACAGCCGAATCTATTATTTGCCCAAGGATGGCGGTTTAAAGCAGATTTCCCACGACCACACTTACCCGGGTGAGTTGTTCCGCAAAGGAAGATTAAACGAACGACAACATAAAACTCACCCGGAAAAACATATCCTCCTACGTTCATTAGGCGGAAAAACAAAAACCATAGAACCTCAATTTGGTGCAGTAGGCTTTGAGAGTGGAGACACTTTCATAATTAATTCAGATGGCATCAACGACGGAATCTGGGATCATCGACTGGAAGACCTCATACGGAATCCCCCTCTGAGGCTCGCAGAACTTCAACCCGCAAATCGATTAGTAAAAGATTCAATGGAAGAATCTGGTCGTGACAATTTAACCGCAATTGTTGTATCTATTAGTTGATTGCGCATTTACTTTTAACTTAACACCTCAATATTAAAATAATCCTATGAGAACTGGAAATCCCGCCCTCAACAACGATACCTTTCGGGTAGAATACGCCTCAACCGATGCAATGACAATCGGTGGTACCGTCAATAAAACGGCGATCCTGCTTTTAATGCTCACAATGACCTCCATCTGGTCGTGGAAGAAAGTCATGACGCTAGGCGATATTTCCGCTATGATGCCTTGGATGATCGGAGGAGCGATCGTCGGCCTAATCTTTGCAGTGATCACGATTTTCAAAAAAACGGCAGCTCCGTACACAGCACCGGTTTATGCTCTGGCGGAGGGAGTATTTCTGGGTGCCCTTTCAGCAATGATGGAATTGCAATTTCCGGGCATTGCTTTCCAGGCAATCACGCTGACTTTTGGAACGTTGTTTGCACTGCTCGCCGCCTATAAATCTGGTTTTATCAAGGTTACTGAGAATTTTAAACTGGGAGTCGTTGCAGCTACCGGCGGCATTTTTCTGGTCTATCTTGCATCGTTCGTCATGGGATTTTTCGGAATCTCCATGCCTTACATCCACGGAAGCGGATTTATTGGAATTGGTTTCAGCGTATTTGTAATCATTATAGCCGCTCTCAACTTGGTCCTGGACTTCGACTTCATTGAAGAAGGAGCAAAACGCGGAGCCCCACGCTACATGGAATGGTACGCCGCCTTCGGTTTATTAGTCACCCTCGTCTGGCTCTACATCGAAATCCTTCGACTTCTCTCCAAGCTGAGGAGCCGGTAGGAAACTAAAAGAAAACGAATCGGTAAAACCGCTGCTCGTCTTCAACAGGAATGATCTCCACGGAGAGAACTTCCTGCACCTCACTTTCGGACAGAACTTCGAAAGAGTACTCCTCAGGTTTAAGCACTTCCCAATCCGTAAGATTGCTGCTCGATTGAATGAACATGGTGTCATCTCCCATCAGCTTGTTTCGGCTGTAATTATAGATCGGATGAACTTTACCTGAATCTTTCCAGAGATAAGTCTGATCGAAGAAAACCTCATCATAAGCATTCGGATCAGAGCCAAAGGAGAACTCTTCGAGTGCAACTACTCCATCTCCATCCAAATCGGAACCAGCCCAATATGAGTAATCCAACCAACTGAGGGATGGATTGTATTTTAGCATCCACTTTATGAGCGTATTTTCTCTATCACTCGAAAACGGTCTGTAGGAGATGTTTCTCAGGAAGAAATGAAATCTCTTATTGAGGGATGGAAAATATTCCACATCTATATCCTTAACGAAGCGCCACTGAATCTCGTGGTCACCCTCTGGAATATTGATTTCAAAGCGTTCATAAAAACTCATATCCCTTTGAAATGTGAAAATCTGTTGCCCATCAATCAGCAGTGATAAAAATGCAGTACTGTCATCTGCTCCAAAACGACCTTTTGCATCAAATTCCAGTATTCCAGGACCCATTAGCTTTGTCCTCAATACAGAGGGCAAGAATCCTTCTTGAGTGGGATCCCCACTCTCTCGTGGGCAGAAGGGGTCGTGGGCAGAAGGGGTCATGTCTTGGATATTGACAAATAATCGTTCCTTCACCCGCTGCCTCTCAGGACTTTCTCAACGGTAACATCGA
>JAQBYJ010000200.1 GCA_027622555.1 Verrucomicrobiota bacterium | reverse complement strand
TATTTGGCCCTGCGCGTCTGCCTCATTTCGCTAAAGGCAAGATTCTATCCGGATGCTTCCTGGCCGTGCATGCAGGAAAAATCCCAGCATGATCTAGGTATCCCATTCCAAATGCTCGTCAATCACCGTGCCAAATAAAAATACCGTGAGAAGCAATCGCACGCAAAGGCAAGATTGATTTCGGGATCTTCAGGCAACAATGCCTGTAGTTCGCTTCGCAAGCGAATTCAAAATCAAGCTTAGTTGACCGTCACTTCCTTCACTTCAAATCAGGTCACGTTTTAGCCGAATTGGGTAAACTCCGTACGTGTTGCGAGCCGCGTTTTTATAAGTTGCCGGATGGCAGAGGCACTGTCCAGTTGAAGCACTTCCGTAGCGAGTTGGCTCGCCTCTTCGAAAGTAAGGGAACGGATCAGGCTTTTAACCCGCGGTAGTTTTGCGGCACTCATGCTCAGGGTCTTGATTCCCATTCCGACAAGCAAAACCACGGCGGCGAGATCTGAGGCCATCTCACCGCAAAGGCTCAGTGGCAGGTTCTCCTTGCGAGCCAGATCAATGACTCGACGTATCTCCCTTAACACCGCAGGATGAAGGTGGTCGTACCGCGCGGCGATCCGCGCGTTGTTGCGATCCATGGCCAGTAGGTATTGACTGAGGTCATTGGAACCAATTGAGAGAAAGTCAATCCGGGTGGAACGTACCCAACTGGATAGCATTGAAATGGCTGCTGGAACTTCCACCATCACGCCGACAGGGGGAACACGCACAGCCACACCTTCTTCGATCAACTGTTGGAAGGCATTGTCAAGCAGCTCCCAGAATGCGACCAATTCTTCGGTGCAACTGACCATGGGAAGTAGAATGTGCAGATTGCCCAAGTTTTCATCGGCCCGAAGCATTGCCCTCACCTGGGTCATGAGCACAGATGTGTTGTCGAGGCAGAATCGAATGCCCCGCCAACCGAGAGCGGGATTTTCCTCCTCAAACACGAGATAGGGGAGCGGCTTGTCTCCGCCGATGTCCAAGGTGCGCATGTATACCGGTTTGCCCGCATAAGCGGACAACACCTGGCGATAAACCAGAACCTGCTCGTCCTCAGTTGGGAAGGTGTCGTGGATCATGAATGGGATCTCAGTTCGATACAAACCCACACCCTCTGCTCCATTTTTTAAACCTGGCTCTATGTCGGCCAGCAGCCCGGTGTTGGCCAACAGACGCACAAGGACCTTGTCCAAAGTCACAGCAGGTTCGTCCTTGAGCATGTGCAGTTTGGCATCGATAACCCGCTGTCCCCTTAACAGATTCACGAACTCCGCACGAACTGAGTCACTGGCATGTAGAATCACACTTCCCTGGGTGCCATCTATTATGAGTTCTTCCCCGTCCCGCAAAGCTCTAATCGCGCCCGTTCCCATTACAGCGGGAACGCCCAGCGCATTCGCAAGAATAGCCGTGTGGGAAAGGGCGGAGCCTTCGAAGCAAACGATGCCCGCGAGTTGCTTACGGGGCACCGAAGCAATCTCGGATACACTCACTTGTGCTCCGACAAGAATCAAAGGCCCCTTTAAGGTGGTATCCTTACGACTCTTCCCGCGCCAAACCGCAAGTAACTTGTTCCCAAGATAAACGATGTCTTCGTGGCGGGCCCTCAGGTAGGGATCGTCCAAACCGAGGAACATTTCGGATGTTTTCTCGATGACTTCGCGCAGCGCTCCTGGCAGCCAGTTTCCAGCTTTAATCCGGTTTTCTACACCTTGAACCAGGGTAGGATCTTCGAGTAACGTCTGGTGTGCATCAAAAATGGCGCCCACACCCTCCACCACGGTTGGTCCCAACAACTCTTTCTCAGCGGCAAGATCCCGCTTGGCGGTTTGCAAAAGCCTATGCCACTCTTGCGTTGCCGAAGTTGAATCTTCGCACGGAGCATCCGGTATGGCGGAAAGCTGTTCGATGGCGCTCAACCGCACTTTCCCGATTCCTATTCCCGGTGCTCCTTTGATCCCGGTACACCGCCGACTGGCAGTGAGATCGCTTTGCTCAAGAACAGGAATCTGGACTGCCAGAAGTGCCAACTGAGCAGCAAGGGTCACCAGGAAGGCTTCCTCGCTTTCCAAGATCCGACGTTGTTTCCTGTTTTGCACTACGAGGACGCCGATGTTTCTCCCACCTGAAATCAAGGGCACTCCGCAGAAACTTCTAAAGGATTCTTCTCCGGTTTCAGGCATATAGTGAAAGGAGGGGTGTTTGTCAGCTTGGGGCAAGTTCAGTGGATGTTTACTTTGCACCACCAGCCCGACCAAGCCTGCCCCACGAGGAAGTTTTGCTCTCCCCACTGCGGCTCGAGCCAATCCATGACTGGCTGTTAGAACCATTTCTCCATGATCATTCGGACGAAACAGGCTACAGACATCCACACCCATAACCTGGGCAATTGACGAAACAATGAGTTGTACCTGCCTTTCGGCGGTGTCCGCATGCGATACCGCCTGCAGGATCCGGGTTAATTCTTGAACCACGTTGATCATATCAGCTGACCGTTAATTTACCTGAACTTCATTCTGAAGAATCGCGAGCTTAAGTATCTCCAAATAGTCTTCACTGCCCATGAGAAGAAGCATGTCTGCTTCCAGTAACAATTCATCTGCACTTGGACTGACGATTCGCTCATTTTCTCTCTGAATCCCGATAATGCTTACCTGGTAATTTTTACGAATGTTGGAGTCTTTGATCGCGATGCCGGACAGTTTACTAAATGGGGGTATAATAGTCCGATCAAAAGCAAAGGCGAACGGGGGCTTCGTTCGACCCTCCGGGGCAGTTTCACCGATCAGTAATTTCGCGTTCATTATTTGTTCAGGATCACCCATCAGAAACAGATGATCGTGAGGGTAAATAATTTCTTTTGGCCCAATATTTGTGAGATCGAACCCGCTTCGCTCGATACCGGCAATCATCGCTCCCGTTTTTGAACGCATCTCTAATTCCTCCACACATTTACCTACCCACTTGGAATCTTGAGATACTACAACAGGGTCCACTTTTACTTTCCAGGCCTGGCGCTTGCGAAGCTTGTCCAACCCTTGAGAGATGTGCTTGGATATACGTTGCTGAGCTTCATCTTGCATCGAACTCATAAACGCCAGTTCCCAATTGTTGTGCATGCGAACAAGGCGATTCCAGAACATCCATCCAAGAAAAATGGATAGAATCAAAAAAGCTCCCAAGGTCGAACCCGTGGGAAAGTAAGGTGCAGCAACTGCAAGAAAAACCGACCCATAGGAAAGCAGTAGTATGAGAAGTATAAGTCCGTTGAATACCGACCGATACATGCCTTTTGAAAATTGTTGAAACACTTTATTGCTCAGTGCTGCGTCAGAAAAAAGTAATACCAACACATTCATGTTTCGCATGGTATCTACCAGAAAGGGCAAACTAAACAACAGGGAAGCTACGAACAGACAGCGCTGAAAAAACAACCGGGAAACATGGAGAAATTCAGGCGGTGGAATCGTTTCCGATACTAGAACGGCTCCCAGGATTATTGCCATGATGATTACAAAATATAAAATAATGCGCGCGATGGGTTTGCCTGCAAATTTCATCCAATCGCTGTCCTGCAAAAAAATCTGAATCGTCTGTCGCCACTTCCCATAGAGAAAACAAAAATCGATAGCCGCCTTCGGTGTTTTTGCTCCCAGATAATCGAGAATGGGCTTTTCATTTCGGATCAGAAATGGCGTTAAGAAAATCGTGACAAAGGCGACCCCCGAGACGAGGGCCTGCATGTCCGGACTAACCACCTGGTAAGAGATACCAATGGCCACAATAACAAACCCAAATTCCCCTATCTGGGATTTGATCAACGAAGCCCGACCCGCCTCCCGCGGTGACTGACCGGACAAAAATAGACCCACCCAACAAGAGGTAAATTTTCCCACAATCACACAAAGGGATAGCAGAACAATTGGCAGCCAATTTTGACTGATGGCCCATGGGTCAATCAACATGCCCACAGATACGAAAAACATAGCGGTGAAGAAATCGCGCAAGGGTTCGGTAAGATGCTCGATCCGTTTGGCCAAAACGGAGCGTGAAAGAATGGCACCAGCCAAAAAACCACCCAGTGCCCAACTAAAATGAAACCTGTCTCCTAATAAACTAACCGAAAAAATAATACCCAAGGTAACCAGCGTGACAGATTCGGTAGTACCCCGTGACTCAAGTGCTTTGATAACGCGATGCGTTCCCAACTTCCCGAGAAGATAAACGGCAACAATGAAAACACCAATCAGCAGACCCGATTGCTTGAGCGCATCCCAATCCAATTCGCCTTGTTCGGCAATACCACTGAGAAGAACCAAAAGCAAAATTGCCAGGATATCTTCGAGCACCAGTATGCCCACTGTCAGCTGAGCATGTGGCCTGGCAAACAGCCCCATCTCCCGAATCAACTTAACCGAGACCATAGAGGAACTGATCGATAGAACTCCTCCCAGAAAAAGCCCACTGACTGGAGACATACCCATCCATTGCGCCATCTGAATGCCGAGAAAGAGCATAAGCAAAGTCTGCAAGGTGAGTGCGATGACGGCCGGGGCAAAGATCTGTTTGAGCCGGTCTAGATCAAATTCAAGACCGATATAAAACATGAGAAATATTACTCCAAGCTCACTCAGCTCCGTGACATTTTCCAGACGTACCAACGCCGGCCACCATCCAAGATTAGGACCTAGAAAAACACCAACGACCAAGAACCCCAACAACGATGGCAATCGCAACTTCTGAAACACCAACGCCGCCACCATGGCACCAACCATGATCCAGGCGATGTCGGTAAGTATTGAGCCTTCGTGCATATGCTGGTGATTCGATTCGCGAGTGTTCGCTTAGTAAAGCATGAAACCACATCCAGTTTACTATTTCCGATGTATCATTCGATCCACAGGCGAGTTGAGTCCGACTGAATCTCTTAGACTCAGACTCGCCAGCCAAATTAACGTTTCCAGAACGAAGGATAGAGTAAAACCAGAGGTGTGAACATCTCAAGACGACCCATCAACATCAAGAACGAGAGAACCCAATTCTCAGTCCCGGGTAAGATCACCGACCGAGATTTATGAGCAATATCTAGTCCAAAGGAAATTGATTTGAGTTGCTAAGTAACAGGAAATAAAAACTCAACCGATCAAGATTCACGGAGTGTAACTTTTAGAGTCTCATTAGAAAAAAGACTACGGACAGATTTGGCAGCCGTATTCCAGAAATTGATAGTGCCTTAAACAATTACTCGAATCACTCAATTCGCCGCATCTGATAAAAATCGCTTCAATCCAACAACGAATTATTCCGGGAGGTTATTTCGTTAAACAAACTAGCCGATCCAACAAAATGAAACTTTAAATCGTGTTTGTACACTAAAAAGATGCTGATTCAGTCGCCAATGTGTTTAGAAAGACACACGTCCGGTTCACGATGCTAAAAAGCACCAGCGTATAGGACCTCATGATCAATTGGTCCACGCGGCCTAATAAACATAGCGTCATGAGTATCTGTTTGTCGGCTACTCAGGGAAAATTATTATTACCTTAAATCCAACGATTAATACTCAATTACCGGCCTTAACTTAGTGCCATTCAGGACCGTCGTCCCTTTTTCCTTCTCAGATACTTCGAAGGCACCCTTCCGTCAAAGATGTCAGCCAGTTCAGCTGAGCTTGACACACAAATTCGGCCCAGCTTCAATTTCAGTTGTTAAAGCGCTGATTTGGGCAGAAGTCTGTTTAAGATATGATTGAATCCGGGAAGGTAAGGAAGCGTTATTTCACAAGCTTTTGTTACAACTGTTTGCCCTAGTCAGACCCTGTTCGAAAAGCCGCTGGTTGTCCGTAAAATGCGCATGATAAAGTTTTGGAAAACCAGTATT
>JAQBYJ010000199.1 GCA_027622555.1 Verrucomicrobiota bacterium | reverse complement strand
CGTATCTTTCGGAGCAGGGCTTTGGTGCGATTGCTGAAACAGGCCTGAAACTTTGCAATAGACGTTCGGGTTTTTCGCCACATTCTTCAGATCAGCCAGCCAAGTCGGGTCGACGGCCTTGCCGTCAATATTGGCGCCAGCAACGTGGTTAATGAGAATCCTTAGATCGGGGTTCCGCTTCGCGACCCTATCGACGTCATTCAGACTGAACTGGAACATCAGAACATCCAGCGTCTTGTTCATCGCGTCCAATGTTTTCAAATCCCTCCAGACGTCTTCATTGAAGAACTTTTCGCCGCCCGGACGCTCCCGCATGCGAATTCCAACGTAGCGTGAATCCGCGGAAAAACGTTTTAGATGATCAGCGAATTCTGGTGTCCCGATCGGCAGACTCCCAACGAGACCAATATAAACACCCGGTTCATCCTTCACCAAATCCAACACCCACTGGTTGTCACCCACCCATTCGCTTGCCTCGACGATTACGGTGGCCGTGATGCCGTTTGCCTCGGCAACTTGATTGAAGTCTTTCGTGAGGATGGGGCGGTAGAGAACCGTGTCAGACTCCGGCGGCCACGGGAGCCCTTCATCCCGGGTTGTATCGTAGAGATGAATGTGCGTATCGATCACGGGAACGCCGGTGAACGTCTGTTTTTCCGATACCGAACGGCATCCTGTAGCGGCGAAACACAAGAGCGTTGTTATCGCAAAACTCCAAAGGCAATGGGGCGTATTCTGTTTCATGGAATTTTTCAAGCCTACTGCTGCAAATACGCTATCAAATCCCGTACCTCGGTATCGCTTAACAAGTCCAACAAGCCTTCTGGCATCGTGGATTGTTCAATCTGCTCCTGATTCACCACTTCGCTAAGCGGTATGATCTGATTAGAATCCAAACTCGCCACGGTGATCGTATGACGCGTTCGTTCTGAAATGTTTCCGCTCAATACCCGACCATCTTTGAGCGTCACGATGGTCATGCGATAGTCCTGCGGAAGCACGGCGCTGGGATCAATCAGGTTCTCCAAGAGGTAATATAGATCCTGACGATTAGATCCGTCGAGATGCGGTCCGAGTGATCCTCCTTCTCCAAACAACGCGTGACAGGATGCGCAATTTTTTTGAAATACCATTTTTCCTGCATCGATATCAGCGTCTGCCAAAACATTGGGTGAGAGTTTCGATTGCCAGTTGCTGATGGCCACCTGCTTCTCCTGGGGACTGGACCGTAATTTTCCCCAAGCCTGCTCAAGTTGCTTATTCAATCGATCATCACCGAGATTGAATATCTGCCGTGCATAAAACGCGGATACATCTGACGGAGAGACCTGTCCGTTGCTCATGGCCTGAACCAGCGGACCCGCCAATGATCTACGAGAACTCAAGGTCGCGATGGTCGCATCACGGTCTTCAGTTAGGTGTCGTCGATACACATAAGGCTTTAGTAATTCATCGGCGATTTTTGGGTCGTCGAACGCCGCCAACTCACGAATTGCTTGATTCCTCCGGGTTTCGTCGCCGAGCAAATCCAGCCAGTCATTGGCGGTCATCGGCTCACTCTCGTCGAATACCGGATCCAACTGACTCGCAATCTGCCGTAGATCGGAATTCTCGGCCCGCCGAATCAAGTCCCAGTTCTCGGGCGCCTTGATCCCCTTCAATCCACGTAAGGCTTCTGCAATGCCGTGAACTCCCGCCTCAGCATTGCGAATCCGGCCACGATTCAAAGTTGCATGGATTCGGTCCACCAATCGAGGCATAGTCGCTGCATCCCGGTCAAAGTCCATCGTGATTCTTCGGGCTATGTTCTTATATACCTGCGGGTCGGAACAGCTGTCTAGAAACCCTGATGCCCGCTCAATATCCGAACCGACGAGCGGCTGGATTGCATACCATATCATATAAGGAAGATTTTGATCCGTTTCGTATCCAAAATCTGCCAACAGATCTTCCGCCAACGCCCACTGTTGGGCCTCTGAAAAGCGAGGGAAGGCAGAGGCCACATACACCCGGACCAAGCGCGACTTTCCATCGCTGGCTAGTTCCCGGATCTTTTTGAACTGAGCTTCCGTCGGATGGCCTCCTTCTCCGATCAATCGCACCGCCCAACTTCGAACATGCTCATTAGCATGGTCAAGCAATGCGGTCAGTCGCCCTTCCCCTACTCCACCACCGCTATGCAGGGCCCACAAAAACCGCAACAGACGATCAACAGGATAGTCACCCGTATCCAACATGCGAAACAGTTCCTCCCGGGCATCCTCAACATTCGCTCCAGCAACGAAACGCTCTTGCAGCAATCGACGCGAGTGACGGACAAAATAGTCGTTGCGGTGCAGCTGATAGGCGACGAGATCCAGGTTGGACTGACTCGCCAGGTCGACCGGGTCCGGATCATTCCCCTCTCCGTAAACCACTTTATAGATACGGCCACTGGTACGATGCACCCCATCGTTGTCGTGGCATTCCCCGATGTCAGTCCAATCTGAGAGATAAACCCCGCCATCCGGACCGTAGATCTGAGTCACCCCTCTATACCACGGATGATTGGCGACCATGAAATCTTCACCATGATGACCAACATACCCAGAGCCCTTTCGTTCCAGGATATCGTTATTGATTCGACGGCCATGAGTGTTGCTCATAAAAATGGTGTTCCGGTACCTCTCCGGCCAGTTATCACCGAGATAGATCATCCCCCCGCAGTGCGAATGTCCGCCACCAAGCAAGTCGGTGTTACCTTCCGGGCCGTCCTCGTTCTTCTCTGAATCCGTCCACTTCCCTTCATGGTGCAAGTGATCCGCAGTCAGTGGAATGCGATCATACACGTGAGCAGCGGAGCCTTGGCCGCGCATGCGAGGGTAAAAGGCTCCAGGGATGACATGCCACAAATGGCCGTTCACGTTGCCGGTCATGAACATTTCGCCCACGTCATTCCAGTCGAGGCCCCAAGGATTGGTGGTCCCCCGAGCCACGATCTCAAATTCATGGGTCACCGGGTGAAGCCGCCAGATCCCGCAGCTGACATCGATCCGCGCAGAAGCGGGGGCGCCAGGTTTGCCAACCAGTGACGCCGCCAATATCCCATGCCGCCCGTAAAGCCAGCCATCGAGCCCCCAAGTAAGGCCGTTAAAGAAATTGTGCTCCCCGTCCGTCGTAAATCCATCTAGCACGACCATGGGCGGACCATCTGGAACATCATCTCCGTCACGATCAGGAATAAACTCCAGTTTTGGAGAATTACAGATCCATACGCCACCGAAGCCGATCGCCATACCCGACAAATGCGTCGCCTTGTCATAAAAGATCTTCCTCGAATCAAAGCGACCGTCGTTATTGGTATCCTCCAAGATCACAATCCGGTCTTCCCCTTTCATTTCCCATTCATTGTACGAATAGGATTCAGCCACCCAGACGCGACCCCGGTCGTCAATCTGCATCGCTACCGGTTGGCGCACATCAGGCTCACCGGCAAATAGGGTCACAGAAAAACCGTCCGGCACCGTGATAGCGGCAGCCGCCTCTTCCGGCGACAATGGCTCCCGGCCCGGAGCCTGGGAGTTTATCGGCTGGTAATCATCTGCGGCCAAAACAGGAACCACGCTCGACAACAGGAGTCCGATAAATGTGAGAAAAAGGCGCATAAGCGTAAACGGCTCAAAGTCTGCCCTCAGATTGACCTTGCTTTTTTCCAGCGTGCGGGGGTGAGGGCCGCGAGTTGGTCGTCTTCGAGCACGCGGGTGTCCGCGGAGAGGATGTTCTGGAGATATTCCGCTGGTAAGCGCGAAATCGATTGGTTCACGACTCTTCTCTTCAAAAATCATTTTTGCCTGTATAATCAATTCCGTCCCGTTCTTGGCCATATTCATAAAATTTGGATTCATGAATCAATTATCGGATTGGTGATTCCAATGCGGGTGAAGGTGACTGCCTGGATAAAATTTCTCACCTCAATGAAATTAAATACTCAACCAGATTGACCAGATCGTCTAACGTCATAAGCGACTGCAAACCAGTTGGCATGAGTGATTCTTCTGATGTTTGTACCCGCGCCACTTGAGACCTATCATATCTAACATCCGAACCGCCCGGCAGCCGAAGGAGAATAGACTGTTCGGTCTCACTGACCAGTATTCCGATGTTAGATGATCCGTTAGTTAACTCAACAGTCGCGGTTTGATAGGATTCTGACACGCTGGCATTTGGATCTATAATTGATTCATACATACCTTGCTTTCCGAGTTTTCCTCCTATCCCGGACAAGTCGGGTCCGAAATTCACACCTTCTCCATTTATCTGGTGACAGGCAACGCAAGAAGTTTCCTTAAAAACTTCGCGACCCCGTTTGGCATCACCCGAATAAACTAATAGCTCGGTCATACCCGGTAGGGCTTTCTCACCCCTTATTTTTGGAATAGGAAAGTATTGTGCCGCTTCCTCGTAGGCCCTTACATGGGTAGTTTGTGTCAAGGCGGTTGCAGCCACCGGTTTAAACTGTTCAGGGAATTGGTTTTTACGGGCGAGTGTTACCAACGCAACCGCACCATCTCTGTATGCACCCAATGCGCGAATTGCACTTTCTCTGAGTGAACGCTTATACCCCTCGTTTTGTAGAACCTGAACCAGGTGGGAAATGGCACGTTTGTCCCGGCTGTCGCCTAGGGCTGATACCAGGTGGGCTCGCTCTTCATCGGAGGTTTTGTTTAGGGTTTCTTCTATAAGGAAGTCCTGTTCCATGTTTAACAGCAACCGAACTCCCTCCACAGCAAGGTCCCTGGAAGAACCACTCGTGATTATGCGGATAACTTCCGGGTAGTAATTTTCTTTTGAAAAAGTGCTAACCAATTTGATAAATTCACTGTTCCTAGGCACACGGTCGAGGAGTGCCTCGAGAAGTTGGGAAAACTCCGGTGTGGTTTGCAAATTCGAATCCTTAAGACGGAGAAACGCCTCGCTGCCAATCATCCAACCGGACTCAGACCGTTTAGTCCAGGCATTATAAGCCAGTTTCTGCAGTGCTTTTTCCTTAACGGGGCTGTTTTTCTGAAAATCAAACGAGCGTAATAAAAGACGTGCTTCTTCAACTTCTACTTCTTCAAGGTCCAGGCATTGCGCCAATAACTCTGGTGTTCGACTGGCTCCCCGGGATGGATTGCCAGTCTCCACCCGCATTCCACCAAGCTTCCAGGCAGGCATCCCAACGTCCGGTTGCGCCGATACCCAAAGCTTCCAAATACCAGCGATCGCCTGGTACTAATTGATTAGCCAATCGCGCCCAATATCTTGGGGAATCGGTGGACCTTACCTCGCGCAATGCAATAGCGCATTCACTACGGACTCGGGACGAGGAATCTATAACCAGCTCGTCTAGGTATGGTTGCAAGTTATATGACTGGCTCCTTGCAGCTCGAAGCGCGGCCAGGCGGATATTGGGATCATCATCTGATAATGCGTTTCTAGTCCAGAATTGGTCATGACCCTCCAGTTCGGCCAGTAACCAGAGGGCACGGGCGCGTAAACGCGGATTGGGGTTTTTATACAATAGTTGAAGAGCCTCAACGGCCACGCTTGACTTGAAACCCAGAATCGCCTTACGGGCGCGAAAGCGAACATCGCTATTGGGACTTTCCAAAGCCTTTACAGCTCCGGTTGCTGTTTTAAACTCTTCATGTTTTATATGATATCGGTGACGGACTGGCGCAATGCGGTAAATCCTGCCTATGGATACCTCGGATTGCCGGTTCCAACCGACTACGGGATCATACCAATCGCTTACAAACACGGATCCATCCGGAGCGACTGCAACATCAATCGGTCGAAACGACTTATCGTTTACTTCTTTCATCAAATTGATCGCATACCCCTTGAAACCGGCAGCATCCGGTTCCGCTATGCAGGCCCGTACCACCCCTGGTCCAGCGTCACAGTTCAGTACTTGATCCTGGAAGATCTTCGGAAGCAAGCGGCCCTCGTAGACAGTGATTCCCGTTGGCGAACCGGCCCCAGTATGTAAAAAATTAGGTACAACGCCGGGATCGTTCTGGTGCCAATGACGCTTTGGTATTTCGGGGTGCTGACTTATTCGCGGCTCGAGCCAACCGCCACCTGTCAATTCATCGAGATAACCGTAATTGCCGTACTCAAGAATGTAATTCAAACGGACGCCGAAATAACCGTCATCATCATTATCCGACTGCCAAAGACCTCCGAAGGAATCGATGGCCACTTCGTAGTTGTTGCGCAAGTTG
>JAQBYJ010000198.1 GCA_027622555.1 Verrucomicrobiota bacterium | reverse complement strand
CCTCAAGCCTGAACTACGAACCAAAAAAAAGAAAACCTTCCTTCCGGAAGGCTTTTCGAACAGGGTCTTGCTAAGAAAACTTTTCTGTATTTTTGCCACCACGGTGAAATGGGGGTCGACGACCTGGGCGATCTCATACTCCAAAGCGTGCCCCATCAATAATGAAGAGCCGCGCTCGTCGTAGCCGTAGTCTTCCATCAACCACCGCTGCAGCTCGGTAGTGGCATGCTGGAGGGCCTGTAACAAAGGTCGGGCACTACCGAGAACAACGAGGGAGTCACCATTCTCAATTCGCGGCCACCCGATTTTTTTGTCCTTGATCAATTCCACCGAGAACTCCACGTCCATGGAAGTCTCTAGCGCATTTCCCAGTACTTCGCCTGCGCCTTGGCGAACGTGTGCATCTCCGATGAAGAGCAAGGCACCGGGTTCGAACACCGGTAGCATCAGTTCGACGCCAACGACCATACCGTTGTAGTCAATATTGCCTCCAAACTCGCCCGGAGTGGCGGTCCAGACCGCTTCTTTACGGGGTGGCGCAACGCCGATGCAACCAAGCATGGGTCTGAACGGCATCTCGATCCCTTGGTTGCGCAAGGCTGGGGTGGACGGCCGTGCCACTCGTGCCACCCGATCGACATCCCACATCTCCTGCTGACGTTCCCGTTCTCCTTCGTGGCGAAGGAAGGAAGGATCCGCAGCATAGGGAGCGAGAAAGGTGTTCGAAAAGGCGAAATCCCGATTCGGCTCTAACTTTTCCAGCCGCACGACCAGAACGTCGCCGGGCTCGGCACCGTCGACATAAAAAGGTCCAATCTGTGGGTTGGGTCCATTTGCCACTGGATTGCCTTTCTGGTCGCGCCCCCCCGCATCGATGGTCTTGGTAACGACCCGGTCCCCCGGACGTATATTTAGTGCGGGTGGATGCGCAAAGGAGAAGGTATTGTAATACTCTGTCGCTATAAACTGATGCGTCGTGCCCGTGGTTTGACCCGTTACCTTATGGGTCCCTACAGCAAAACAAATAAGTACCAGCGAAAGTAAGACCTTGGCCCAAACTTTAGGCAGGAATAATGGAAGATGTGTTTTCACGAAAACAAACTGCCGGTGAATAGTCAGATGCGCAAGCACGGACATTGCATCGCTTTATCAGCCATGACCTCCAAGATCGATCACTGTCCCCCCATCTGGGAGAGACAAAAAGTGAACTCCCTGAGGGACACTTTTCACTTTCTTCAATTTAAATCCCCCGACGTATAGAACACTAAACAACCCGCCGTCGCATTGAAATGCTATGTCGAGGCACGGCTAAGTCCGGCACCTTTTCTTTTACTCAGGTTCATTTAGCTGCTTGGCGTTATCAGTGCTCATCAGCGAAATCAGTGGTTGTTGTTTCTTAAATCCCGGTGATCTGCTCTTTTGATTATCTTAACCACTGATGGCAGATTAGAAAATCAAGGAGGTCCCAAACTGTCTGTGGAGCGGCTAATTAAAATCGCTCAAAATCCGAACAATTGAGGAAGCCACAAGAAGCTGGAAGGCAGGAAAGTGACCACAAGTAATACTATGAAAGTAGCCACGATAAAAGGTATAGATACTCTGAACACACGTTGAATCGGCGATCCCGCAATGCCACTGGCTACGAAGAGACATAAACCGACGGGCGGCGTCACAAGACCCAATGCAAGCGAAAGACAGGTGACTAAACCAAAGTGGATCGGGTCCACATCGTATCGGGCGGCGAGCGGGGCAAAGACCGGCACCAACATAATCATTGCTGCGGCCTGCTCAATAAACATGCCAATGAACAAGTAGAGCAACACCATCAGAAGGAGGAACATTGCCGGACTGCTTGTCATGGCAACAAAACCTTCGCTCAGGAGTGTGGGCAGACCTTCGATAGTCAGCCACCAGGTGGTTGCATTGCCAACTGATACCAACAGCAATACAATGGACGTCACCACAACCGTTCGGGCCATAGCCGCGTAGACCGCCTTGATCGTGAGTTCACGTGTCACGAAAAAGCCCACCAAAAGGGCGTAGACGATTCCTACACACCCTGCTTCTGTCGGAGTTACGATTCCGCCCACAATTCCCGCCACCATAATAACCGGCAAGACTGCCGCAGTGATAAAACGTAAGAGGATGCGACCAACTTCCCTTGCCGTATAGCGGCGACTATCAACTGGAAGCGCGCGGTTCCGACAGATGCTCCATGTTACCACCATAAGCGCAATACCGACAGCCACGCCGGGAACGATACCTGCAAGAAACAATCCCGCCACGGATACATTGGCAGCAGCGAATGCATAGATAAGCATCGGGAGGCTTGGAGGGATAAGTGGTCCAACAATCGAACTGCAAGCCGTCACGGCCGCCGCCAGATCCGGATCATCGTATTCCTTGCTGGTCGCCTTGATCAGCAGCGATCCGATCGCACTCGTGTCCGCCACGGCAGATCCATTAATCCCGCCAAAAAGCATGCTCACAAGAATATTGATATAATACAATCCGCCCTTTACTCGACCGACAATTAAACGCGCGAATTCCATTAGCCGGTTCAGAATACCCGAACCACTCATCAATTCACCTGCCAGGATAAAGAACGGAATCGCGACCAGCGTAAACTTATCGAGCCCTGTCCACAAACGCTGGGTGAAAAGCTGTAGCGAATGATCAGATAGTAGAAACATAACCATGGTCGATGCCCCGAGCGCAAACGCAACCGGTACGGCAATTGCCACCAGGATGAGAAAAATGAGTGCGAAGGTAATCAGGGTTCCCATTGCTCCTAACCTACCGATGGAAGTTTGTTGCCACGACGACGCTCCACTCGAATCGCAGAGGAAAGCGCCAATTGGAACAAAGCAACCCCTGCCCCAATCGGGACAGACAGATACGGAATTGTCATGCTGACGCCGAAAACAAAGGGATCATGCGATTCACGTCCGCTTAAGGCATAGCCGAATCCGTAAAACACCACTGCTCCAAGAAAAACGAAGATTACACCGTCTACCAAGTGTTCCAGAAGAATTAGGGGAGTACCTTTCAAGCGATCCCTTAACATTTCCACCGCAATGTGCTCCGCTTTTCTCAAGGCTAGACCAACGCCAAGAAATGCGCACCACATCATAAGGTACTTAGCCAGCGGATCGGCAAAATTGAGAGGGTTAAAGATGACAAACCGGGTCACGATGGAGGCGGTAGTCGTCAACACCATAAGCCCAAGCAAAATGACGCACACACGTTCGACCCATTGCGCCAATGCAACATCAATAGCCGCAATTCTCCGCAAGAGCGTACTTTCGCCGGAGTCGTTTGCGCTAACCTTGTTCATTCGGGAGGTGAATGCGGGTTTGTCTCATACCCCCAACCTTCGCCACCCACGCCTTGGATTTCCTGCTGAATCAGGTCCAGCTTGACGCGCGAAATTCCACGTCGGCCCACAAACTCTCCCCACACTGCGTCTTTGGTTCGCCTCTTCAGATTCTCTTCCTCGGATGCCGGCAGCGAATTTACTTCAACTCCCGCAGCACGCATCTCCCGAATGTTTTTAGTAATGTAGTCACCCACGAAATCCACGTGCCAGGTCTCCGCCTCACGTGCCGCTTCATCAAGTGTCGAGCGCACCTCGATTGGGAGCGCATCCCAGCCAGCAGAGTTAACTACTACCACCAACGCATAGGTTTGGAAATTTAAATCCAGGAGATACCGAATGAGACCGCCTTCGTAAAATCGTGCAGAATAGAAGCTGGCATAAGGGACCGTTAGTCCGTCGACCATTCCCAAGCGCACTGCTTCCGGAGTTTCGGTCCAATCGACTGTCACACCTTTAGCTCCCCACGCTTCCTGGGCGGCAATCTCCAAGGGCGATCGTGAGGCACGAAATTTCAATCCTTCAAGATCTGCAGCGCGGGTGATTTTGCGGCGGGATGTACCCACCTGACGAGGTCCCCCGATTTCGAAGGTGGCAAACCATCGTAATCCCACTTCGGCCAACTCCTGGTTAACTTGTTCGCGAACGGATTCGCTACGATAGGCAGCCAGCATCTCAGCACGGGATGAGAAAAGAAAAGGCAGATGAAACACCTCAAATGCTGGAGTAATACTTGCAAGGTTCGCGAAGGAATCAGCCGCCAGGTCGAGATGCCCATTTTTAACCGCCTCAAAAGTCTCCACCCCCGATCCCAACTGACCACCATGAAACAGGCGAATCTCGATGCGACCTCCGGATTTCTGTTCCACAATTTCAGCGAAGCGATTGAGGCCGTACCCTGTTACATCAGACTCGGCTAAAACGTTGGCGATTTTGAAGACATGATCTACGCCGTCCTTTTTCCCTCCTCCACAGCCGGCGAGAAACAGCACCGTAACTACCAGAACGATGCAGTATCTCCGGGAATTCGCGATTCTGGTATCAAGGACTCTTGTACTCATTTGGTCGTTTCTTCATCCTCCCAAAAAGCCTTACCTTCAAGCGTGGACATAAGTTCTAGAATCTTTTCTCGCGGAATGACGGCACTGCGCCCGGCCCACGAGTCATACAATCCGGACATCTCTGTGACCCGGCTGGGTTGCTCCGATGCGAGATCGTTCATCTCGGTGCGATCAGACTCCATATCATAAAGCTCCCATGGACCGGGAAAACGGCGAACAAGCTTCCACTGACCGAGTCGAACTGCGGCATTGCCCTCATGCTCCCAGAAGAGTGGTCCTCGCTCCCGCTTGTCCTGGGTGAATAGAGGAACCAGACTGGTCCCTTCATGGGGTATGATTTCATTGCCGTCATAACTTGACGGATACGCAGCACCCGCAAGTTCAAGCACGGTTGCCATGATATCAGGCAACTGTCCTGGTGAATGGCGCAATTCACCCACTTTATCTACTCCCTCTGGCCAATGAATGATGAGTGGGGTAGAAATACCTCCTTCATGGACCCAATGTTTGTATAGTCGAAAAGGAGTATTGGAAAGGTTTGCCCACGCGGTTCCATAACTTTGATAAGTGTTCTCGGGTCCGGGTGTAACCTCATGGCGATTGCCAATCGAAACCACTTCACCGGACCGTGTGTGCGAACGGGCGATCTGTAGATTTTCCACCAGTTCCTCCACTGGAACATTGTCCGGAATGTCTTCGGCGCACCCTCCATTGTCGGCAAGAAAGATTACGACAGTATTATCCATTTGACCCGTTTCTTCGAGGGCATCGAGAATTCGGCCGATGCCTTGATCCATCCGATCGATCTGGGCCGCATAGACTTCCATCCTTCGCTGCATCCAGTCCTTTTCTTCCTCCTCTTCCCAGGGAGGTTGTGAAGGATCCCGATCGGTAAGTTTCCAGGAAGGATGAATGATCCCCATTTCGATCATGCGATCCAGGCGTTGTTCGCGACACTGGTCCCAGCCTGCCCCAAAGCGTCCCCGGTATCGTGCTATATCTTCTTCATGTGCATGCAGCGGCCAATGAGGAGCGGTGTAGGCTATATATTGAAAAAATGGCTGATTCGCATGCTTCGCGGCATGTTTTTGCAGGTATTCCACCGCTTGATCGCTAATGGCGTCGGTATAAAAGAAATCAGGATCCGCTTTCGCTTCGGCTTCAATGTTATCGTTGCCTCGTGTCAGAGTGTTGGGATCATAGAAACTGCCCGCACCAATTATCGTGCCGAAGAATTCGTCGAATCCACGTTGTAACGGCCAAGCGTCGGAAGGCTCCTGAAGACTACCAGCAACATGCCATTTGCCGCTCATGTATGTACGGTAATTCGCTCCCTTGAGCACTTCCGGGATCGTCACGCACCGTTTATTTAAATTGCCCGCATACCCTTCGGGCCCGGTATCGTAGGTAAGAATCCCGATTCCTGACTGGTGGGGGTGCAATCCCGTGAGAAGCGATGCTCTCGAAGGGCTGCATCTCGCAGTGTTGTAGAATTGAGTAAACCTCAACCCTTTGGCCGCCATGCGATCCAAATGGGGCGTCTGCACTTCTCCGCCATAGCAACCGATATCGGAGAAGCCCATGTCATCATTAAGAATCAAAAGGATATTTGGACTGGAGGATTTCATTCTTGAGGTAGTCGTTAAGTTGAATCTATTAGAAGAATTCATCAATACGAATCGGCTAACCCGTCGACAGGGACTTATCTTAACCACTGATGGACACTGAAGAACACTGATTTAAAAAAATACGCCAAGTACGTTGTTGTAGGCCATCAGTGCTCATCAGTAATCATCAGTGCTAATCAATGGTTTATATTTAAAGTTAGAGAATCCTAAATCCGTGAGATAATTGAGTTTGGCCGCA
>JAQBYJ010000197.1 GCA_027622555.1 Verrucomicrobiota bacterium | reverse complement strand
TTGCCTCATTGTTCTCATTTTATGCATTGTTTAGCACAACATGTCTCCCATTTTTCGGGGCAGGCTCAATCTTGTTGTTGGCTGCGCTTAAACCATTTGTAGCCCAAATTAAAGTTACCAAAATGCTAATTATTCCTAGAGGTAGTTTCATAACAATTAATTGGTTGAGAATCGCATTCAGCTTGTGGAATGTTGAAAACGTAAACCGTTTATTGTATTTCATAAAGAATATTAACGGAGGGATCGAATAGACGATTCATGGTGGAAACTACTCGAAAAAATACCAGAGTTGGCAAAATGATACCCTCGTGAACAACCATCAACTGCATCAAAACTCTGGAAAGACGAGAAGGTATTATCCGAGAAACAAAGACAGGTACTCGAAGAAATCTTTCTCTTCTTAATTTGTTCGGATGGGCTGGCTGCTTCGGTATGCTCCCAAGCATTTTGAAAGAATATCTATTTGAATCTGATCGTTGCTTGAACGAGCCAATGTGAGACCTTGTTCAGCCTCTTTGATGGCTTTTTGAAACTCCCGAGTCTCGGCGTATGCAGCAGCGAGAACATTTCGAAAGTCAGGATCGCCGGGCACCAACTCAACCAGTCGTTTGGCCAACGCGACAGCCTCGGAGCCATTGCGATACTGATCTGCCTTGGCCGTGGCGAATATCCATGCCAGTTCACGCAAGCATTTAATGCTCGTTGGATCGCGTTGTAATCCCACTTGAAGCAACGCGATTGCATGTTGTTTCCTGCCAACGGCATCCAAGGTCAACCCAAGCATCGAATGACCCTCCAAAATATCTGGATCTTCCTGCAACTGTGTACCCAGAAACTGGATAGCTTCATGAATGCGTCCTTCTTGCGCCATGAGTTGGATATACCGTGACCTGGCGATGACGTAATCTGGATCGAGTTCAATGACTTTGCGATACTGCTCAATAGCGTTCTTCAAATCTTTTTTCTCTGTCAGTATTTCGGCATAAGCAAGGAATGCTTCTAATCTAGTTGCATCTGATTTTGTCCAGGTCTGAGCGGCTTTTAAGGAACCTGAAATATCGCCTCTCTCACGTAGGGTTTGAACAAGTGTTGATCTGGCCTCCACATGTTTTGGGTGCGCCGAAACCACCTTACTTAATTGCTCCAATGCATCTTGTTGTTTTCCTTGAGATTTCAAGATGAGTGCATGGACATATCGAATATCCGGATCCTCCGGATGATCATCCAGTAGGGACTCATTCATTTTAAATGCCTCTTCAAATCGTTTTTGGTCATACAACAATTTCACATAGGCATTACGCGTTTCGACAGCGAACGGATTGAGCTTACGAAGCGTCTGTAAACTTTCATTTGCTTCCTCAAAATCGCCCAAACCCGCTGTCACAATACTGTGGTGCATTAATGCCTCATGATTCTTTGGATAGTTTTCGAGGACCTCAGCTATTAAAGACTTGGAAGCTTCTGCTTCGCCCAACTCTACCAGTATCTGACTATAACGGAACTTCAATTCGAAGTCTTCTGGCTTTTTATCCACGGCATCCTTGTACAGCCTCGCACTTTCTTGCTTCGACTCATCGTCTAACCGTTCAAACAGTTTGCGTGTTTCACGTTTTCGAAGAAGCTGTCGCTTACTATGGTTCCATTGGTTCGTAAAGGGCGGCTTGTGAAGCAATTGTTCTGTTAGCTTCCTTGCAATCTGCGCCTGGTCCCAATCCGAAAAAGCTAACGATCTTGCAACGTCTAGTGTTTCTGGCGGTGCATTTTCTACTGACCCTAGTTCGTTAATGACAGCTTCTGCCAACCCAGTTGCCACCGTATGGTTCCCTGCGAATGAAAGATGAACATGATCATAGAACAAAGCATCACCTGGGATACCACCTACCGATAAATTCGATTTTGCTAGCCTCTGCTCTGAATCGATAAGTGTGACTTTGTCCCCATGCTCCCTAACCCGTTCTCGGATGAGTGAATTCAATTTGCTATCAGCTCGAAAGCGTAGTCCATCCCAATCTCTGGCATTTACATAAGCTGATCGCGCCTCCTCCAGTTTCCCGACTTCCAAAAGGCTCCGAGCTGAAAGATATTCGGTTTCAGCATGATTGGGTTTCTTTGAAGCAAAAGGCGGATTGTCGAATAGGTTTACAGCCACTGTGGATAGTAAAACCGGACAGTTTTCTTCTTCCGCGGCTTCGATCAGATCATCCAGATTCGAAGCGAAATGTTTATAAACGGTTTGAAGACGTTCATCGTCCGCATAAACGGTATTCCCTAAAAAAAACTCCATTCCCTTCCAGGATCCAGTCACAGATCTATGGTTGCCGGAAAGCCCAAGCAGCAACTGGTAGAGACGCATTGATTTGATCGAATCGCTAAATCGAAGCAGTGTCAGGTTTTTGCTGAAACCCGAAAAAACAGTTCCTGCTCCATGAGGACCCACCACTTCATTGTTACCGACATAGACAACCAGAAAATCGGGATCGTATTCAAGGCAGGCCTTTGCCACCGGTAAAACAACATGGGAATTAATCGCAGTAACAGCGGCATTGATGACTTCGATCTTTCGATTTGGATAAGCATGCTCCAACATCACCTTCAGCTGAGGCGCTATTCCAAATTCTTCCGCAGGAAACCCTTGTGCGGCAGAACCTCCCAGCACAAAAATCCTTAAGGCTCCTTCCTCCTTTTCGGCTTCAAATTGAACCGGCAACATCGGCCGTGCCATCGACCAGGGGAAATACTTGAAAGTGAATGGCCAGTTGCTTCTGACGATTCCCTTCTCCTCCACAAATACATCCGTATTATATCCGAATCCAACAACACGAAGGCCTGCTTCAATTGAAAGCAAGAGAAGTATGGGTACAACCAAGACGGTTATTACCTTAAATCCAAGTAAGCGGGAACGGTTCATTTCCTAATAAATAATCAAGATAACCTTCAAAAGAATAATATGAATCTTAAAAATCCCACTTCAAATAAATGAGGCCCCTGTGCAAACAGGGGCCTCAATTTCTAACTGGAAATAAAACCAACTACTACCCTAAAAACTGAAGGTGTTTGTTAAGAATACTTCCCTTGGTTGTGAGTTGCGAACAACGGCTATGTTGCCGTCCGGATTAATAACCACTGGAATAGGGGCATCATCGCCAAAGGCGTTCCTGACATTCAGCTGAATTTTCCAGTTCACCTTTCCATCCCAGATCGGTCTTTCGTAGCCGGCCCAGAGGTCGCCATTGAGCTGGTCGGGACCCAGGAAGGGATTGGCAAGATCAGGAATAACCTTGCCATCAGAATTCAATAGATTGGGATAGCCGATTGCGTTCTCGTCCTGCCAGCGGAGACCACCACCGATAGTGAATCCGGCTAGCGCTCCTTCAGTGAATGAATAGGAGGTCACCGCATTTACACGCCACTCGCGCATTTCTCTGGCCAGCTGGCCGTCCCGGGCGGCAATCGCTCCCAGGGGGGCGCCCACGATGGCGACAAAGCGAGACTCGAAAGACTGGCCTTCACCCAAGGTAGGTGAATCTGTCCACTTCCCGATCGGTGAAGACCGGATATTATTTAATATCTCACCCGATATCTCGCGAAAGGGCAAAGCAATGTTGGATAGCACCGATTCCTGCTGCGCCACATTCACGAACACCCGCCAATTATCGGTAAGGTTTGCGGTAAGGTCGATTTCGAAACCCTCGGAGACAAAGTCCTGGGTGGCCGACTCTCCGGGATTTGGATCGGAGTTAATTTCCCCGGTGGCGGGGTTTATGGTCAGATTACGAATCCCTTGAACTTCCGAAGGAAGCCAGGAAATGATCTCATTGTAAACATCCCCGAAACTTTGGAAACTGGGATTATTCAGATCACCACCCGTCGGTCCAAGCTCATCGATACCCTCTTGCACGGCAGCCTGAAAACCGGCCATGTCTCTGCCATGCAATTCGGCGGCCGTGTCCCAACGGCCTAAGAAACCTCCGATCCATCCAAAGAATCCTAAAGCGGTTCCACCGGATATGTTGGCGTTTGTTGCAGCGGTTTCATACCAGTTCAAGCGAGCAATGAGCTTATTCTGGGCGAAATTGAAAGTCACTCCGTATTCCTCTGTCGTTCCAGACGGTGCGCCAATCATATCTCCATAGGGCGTACGGCGAGTCGGACCAATCTGAAAGTTTTCCGATTCGCCATAGTGGGCGCTGATACCTACGTTAGGCCCGAGCCATTCGTCAGGCATGTGACCCACCAGACTCCAGGTGACGGTATCTCCGGAGCCCTCTGAATATTCATCATGAAGCCGGAAATATTCCGGGTTTATGGGAGCATTGTTTCCCCCGGCTAACCGCGGAGGAATTCCCAGCGCCAGCCCTTGAGCCTGGTTAATATTGGCCCAGGTCTTCTGACTGTCAGAGCGCAAACCAATAAGTCCCACCAGGTTGTCGTCCAGCCAACGGCTCTGCACACTGACCACTTCCGTGGTGATTTCGTTTCGACCGCGGCCACCGCCGAGGAGGACTTCTTCAATATAAACCTTTTTCGCATCCAGTTGCTGGGTATTCCGGTTCCAGTGAAGATGATCGTAGCCATCCCCGTAATTGGATTCGATTTCCATCGTATTCAGCTGCAACTGACCGGGATTGCTGAATTGGCGCGCATCCGGACCCAGGTAGACATCGTGGATCACGAAATAATTTATATGAGCGATGCCCGCGCTGGTATTAATGTAATCAGGATCACCCAAGTTAAAACCAACACCCTGCAATCGAGAGGCACTCTCCATGGTCAGGCGGTCGATCGTCTGCCGGTTGTAGAGTCCGGTAATGGTGTGTTTGCCCAGCCATTTCAACCAGCTGTCATCTCCAAACATTTTCTCAAAATCCACCTTGGCAAAACCGGTGGCGCGAACACTCTCACGATCCGATTCCCGAACCGACTGGCCTGGATAATTATCGGTCTTCATCATGGGTCGGCCCAGATTTGGATTGGGTTCTCCTGTAATCAGATACTCATTGATGTCGATGACCACGTCATTGTTATGGGTGTCACCGATAGTCTCCTCATCCGAAAATGGGATGTTGGCTTCCTGCCAAAAGTGCTGCTTGTCATATACGAATTCGAATCCCGCGTCCCCGTTCAGCAAAGGCTGTTCGATGACGAAGGTTTCGGTGTTGAATTCCTGATTTCGCCATTGGGTCAGACCCTGGATCATATGATTTTCATTGTCCCATACATTGGGGTCCAGAATGGACAAAGCGGCGAAATTGGGAACAAACTGGTCATTACGGTTCCCCATAAAAAGGGATCCCGTCTCGATATAATCCCACTGGTCCCTTATTACCGGATAGGGCAATCCATCGACGCCAATCGCATGGGTGGCCGGACCTTGCGCTACCGGGTTGCCCATCTCATCAACGGTTCCGGTGGCTCTAAACGCATCGCCATTGGTGGTCTGGAACTGATTCCCCCCGTAATTGACGTAGGTGATAGGGATGGGGGAATCGTAATTAAATTTGAGCCTTGCCCGGTGAGAACTGCGATCCGTCACCAATGGGGTATTCGTATTGTTGATGCCCAGGCGATTGTCCAAGGTCATTTTCGGCTGCCATGTGGTATACCCGAACTCAGGATGGTAGCGTGCTGCCTCGAGCCCGAGTTCGTTTAAAGCTACCCCGGGCTTCCCTGAACCTCCAAGATATCCTGGCATATATACCCCGGGAACGCGCTCCAAAGCAGCGATATCGGGTAGCTCAAAGAACATGCTGTATCCATCGTTAGGTGGAGTAAGGTGCGGCGGTGCGCCGCGAACGGATCCGAGCTCGAAATTGAATCGCAACTTCGTTTTACCCAACCATTCGCTATTTTCATTGGTAAAAAGTACCGCATCCAGGGCGCCAGCGACCCGCCGGTCCAGTTCGTAGGCCGGCCGCTGTTGATACTGGGTGTCCTTGTAGAGGCCCATCAAGCGGAGGGCCAGGCGATCATCAATCAGCACCTTGTGATAGTCAAAGGATTCACGGTGGCTGTCCCGCTCACCATAACGCATACTGAATTCACCAAAATCCTCTCCATCGACGTTGGCGCGTTTGGTGGTATTATTAATAATGCCTCCCGGAGAACCGATACCGAATAGCAGGGAATTGGCACCGCGGCTGACGGCAATACGTTCAGTGTTATAACTCTCAAAAGGAATATCAGTGAGGAAGAAATCCCGGGTAAGGGATGCCTCGGCCAAGCCGCGCACACGCTGGGCGCTCTGCGGATTGAGGCGTTGATTATCCTGTTCGAAGCGTCCGTTGTGGTTCTGGCCCGGACCTCCGGCGAAATTCCCCATCACACCGTGTGATTCCATGTTGGTCGCGTAAACGAGAATTTCCTCCATGTTGGTCGATCCGGTGTCCTCAAATAATTCTGCAGTGAGAACCTGAATCGCGGCTCCCACATCGCGCAGGGGAGTGTTCAGACGACTGCCAGCCAAGGTGCTGGTAGCCTGGTAACCGATCGAATCGGATTCTGATATCGTGAAGGGTGATAGCTCGATAATGTCATTATCGTCTTCGTTTTGCCCGCTTAATAATAGCGGGACAGTCAGCATGCAGCTGGCGGATAATAGTTGTTTG
>JAQBYJ010000196.1 GCA_027622555.1 Verrucomicrobiota bacterium | reverse complement strand
AAGCCTAAATCAGTGACGATGGGGAAGTCAACCAATATGTTATATTATTTAAGACGCACTACACTAGGTTTTTTAGAGTGATTTTCCCGGTTGATTGGCAAAAACTGGCATAATAATGGCTTATTTTGGGGACTGGAGATCTCACTTCCTTTTTCGCTCAATCGGACCAGATAAACACTTGCAAACCCTCTGGGATGAAGTTCATAAGTATCGCCTTCACTTTTTTGACTACGTATTTCCTAGTAATAGAACCTAAAAAGATAGCTAACCATGGCAGTAAATATTGGAATTAATGGGTTTGGCCGGATCGGTCGCCTGGTATTCAGAGCACTAGTTGACCAGGGCCTCCTGGGAACAGAATTCAACGTTGTTGCAATCAACGATCTCGTTCCTGCGGAAAACCTGGCATACTTACTTAAGTATGACTCAACTCAAGGTCGCTTCAACGGCTCCGTTGAAGCCGTCGGCGATACCATCGTTGTTAACGGCAACACCATCAAAGTTCTTTCCGTTCGGGAAGGTCCCGCAGCGCTTCCCTGGGGTGAACTAGGCGTTGATATCGTTATCGAATCAACCGGCCTATTCGTTGCAGACGACAAAGCCCAAGGTCACCTCGATGCCGGTGCCAAGAAGGTAATTATTTCCGCACCAGGAAAAGGTAACGTTAAGACCGTTGTTATGGGTGTTAACGATGAGACCTTGACCGCGGATGATCACCTGATCTCCAACGCTTCTTGCACAACCAATTGCTTGGCTCCTTTGACCAAAGTGATTTTGGAAAACTTCGGCATTGTTGAAGGATTGATGACTACGGTTCACAGCTATACCGCTACTCAGAAAACGGTGGATGGTCCTTCGCCTAAAGACATGAAGGGTGGCCGCACCGCAGCTTTGAATATCATTCCTTCCGGAACGGGTGCCGCCAAGGCAGTCGGCCTGGTTATCCCTGAAGTTCAAGGTAAACTTACTGGTATGGCTTTTCGCGTTCCAACTCCAACTGTTTCTGTAGTGGATCTAACCGTGAAGACCGAAAAATCTACTTCTTACGAAGAAATTTGTGCCACCATCAAGGCAGCTTCTGAAGGACCTTTAAAAGGTATCTTGGAATACACAGAAGATCAGGTTGTTTCGAGTGACTTTATTCACTGTCCAGCGTCTTCCATCTTTGACGCCGGTTCAGGAATCGCCTTGTCAGATACGTTTTTCAAATTGGTTGCCTGGTATGACAACGAGTGGGGTTACTCCAACCGTTGTGTAGACCTACTTAAGAAGGTAGCTACCTACCTCTAATGCTTTAATGTCAATTGGAAGCCGCGAACCATTTATCTGGATCGCGGCTTCTTTTTTGACCCAGAAAGGACGCTCATGCCTTAACGTGAGTACCAGTAAAAACTTCACATTTTTTGGATATGGCCAGAACGAAAACCATCCGCGATATCGACGTGCAAGGCAAACGCGTGTTTGTAAGAGTCGATTTTAATGTGCCCTTTGATGAAAATGGCAAAGTGAGTGACAACACCCGTGTCGTTGCTGCACTACCTACGATTAAGTATTTAATCGAAGCCGGCGCCAAAGTTATTCTGGCAAGTCATCTGGGTCGTCCAAAAGGCAAGGCGAATCCCGAGTTCAGCTTAAAGCCGGTAGCCGAGGAACTGGCCGCTCAGCTGGACATGCCGGTTCAATTTGCTGAAGACTGTGTTGGTTCTGATGTTGAGGCCGCTGTGAATTCCCTGCAGTCCGGCTCTATTTTACTGCTTGAAAATGTCCGCTTTCACGCGGGCGAAGAGGCGAATAGCCCGGAATTTGCCAAGCAATTGGGAGCGCTCGCCGATGTGTTTGTAAATGATGCATTTGGAACGGCTCACCGCGCCCATGCGTCAACCGCTGGAATTACCGCCTATGTAGATACCAGTGTGTGTGGCCTACTTATTGAGCGTGAGTTAGCCTTTCTCGGCGAAAAGACCAACGACCCCGTAAAACCATTTACTGTCATTCTTGGAGGAGCAAAGGTGTCCGATAAGATCAAGGTGATCGATCGTCTTCTAGACCGCGCCGATACTATTCTGATTGGTGGAGCCATGGCTTATACCTTTGCCCTGGCAAAGGGTCTAAAAGTTGGCGACAGCCTTTCAGAGCCGGATATGGTCGATATCGCCCAGGCAGCTTTGGAAAAAGCCAAGGAAAAGGGTGTTTCTTTCCTTTTACCGGTCGATACGGTCATTACCGACAGTCTCGATTTTGGAACCCGGTCAGTGGGTGCACTTAAAATGAATGAAGGTGACATCCCGGATGGGTGGGAAGGGGTGGACATTGGTCCCAAGACAATCGAACTCTATAAGCAGGTGGTCGCGGAATCAAAAACCGTTCTTTGGAATGGCCCGATGGGTGTATTTGAAATCGAAGCCTGTTCAAAAGGTACCTTCGCAATAGCCGATGCGGTTGCCGCAAATCAAGATTCCATTTCCATCATTGGAGGTGGGGATTCAGTCAAAGCGATAAAGAATAGTGGCAATGGCGATAAAGTTTCTTTCATTAGTACCGGAGGAGGTGCTAGTTTGAACTTCCTCGAAGGAAAAGAATTACCCGGCGTCTCAGCCCTCGATACTCTTTAATCATAATACTCTTTAATCATGGAAAAGCATCGCAAATACATCATTGCAGGAAATTGGAAGTTAAACAAAACCGCCGGTGAGTCGGTGGAGCTCGCTGACGCGATAAATAAAGAGCTGGATGGGCAGACGGCAGTCGAGGTGGTTCTTTGCCCGCCGTTTACATCCCTCGATGCTGTGGCCAAAGTCCTTGAAGATTCGCCCATCAAGCTCGGCGCGCAGAATATGCACCCTGCCGCAAGCGGGGCTTTTACCGGTGAGATTTCCGCGGAGATGCTTCGTTATTTCTATGCGGCCTATGTGATTCTGGGACACAGTGAACGCCGTGAATATTTCAAAGAAACCGATGCCTTCATTAACGAAAAGGTTCTCGCTGCTTTTGCCGCAAATCTGAAACCTATTCTTTGTGTTGGCGAATCCCTTGAACAACGCGAAGCCGGTGAAACTATCAGCGTCGTGGATACACAGACACGCGGTGGTCTTGTGAATGTATCGGACAAAGATGCCGAAAACCTGGTCTTGGCCTACGAACCCGTTTGGGCGATCGGAACCGGGAAAACGGCCACCCCTAAAATGGCGCAGGAAGTTCACGCTGCCATTCGCGCAATTTTGGTTGATTTGTTTGGCGATGAAATTGCTCAAAAAATCCGCATTCAATACGGCGGTTCTATGAAACCAGGAAACGCAAAAGAGCTACTTTCTCAGCAGGACATCGACGGCGGACTCATTGGTGGTGCTGCTCTCGACGCAAAGTCCTTCTCTGAAATCATTCAGGCTGCCCTCAGTCTCGAAGAGGAACTTTAATTTCGTTTCATCTAATTATTTCAAAAGCCGTCACCGTCTATGGGGACGGCTTTTTTCTTCACTTTGCATAATCATCGTGTGGCCGGAGGCAAGGGACCTAACCATTTTAGATTTACAGCTAGAGCGACTGCGTTCTCGCAGTATCCCTTGTAGTGTCTATGGGGCTCCAACTATCTTCGACTTTGTTCCTTGTTGTTGAATAGAACATCCCGACAAAATTTTACGGCTTGCAGGGGAGTCTGATCAGGGAGATTTGGACAACGCCAGTGATTCGGTGAAACGAATCATCAAACATATGCGTGGCTGATTTAACTTCTGAAAAGATAATAACTCTTCTTCTAGGGTCCGATTCTTTCTACGTGGTAGTATTCATCGAAAACTTTTTAGGCGGATCAAAAATCCAACCCTATGATTTTGTTACTAATGATTCTGTCTCTTTTTCTTAACAGAATAATGGGTACAGAATCATAGTTGTTTTGATCCCTTTGAAGGAGAGACAGGACGGGTCTAGTGTGCTTTCAAATAAGTTTTTTCCGGATGATTCTGGTTCGGACCGCTACGGCGAACGGTCCCTACCTTTGACACAATGCCGCACGTATGCGGTAGGGCGGCCTCGCCGAGGGCGCCGTCTCCCCTAAGAAACAGCAGCCTTGAATAGAAACAACTTACTGGTTGTTCCACTAGGTCGGGCAACCGGCCGCTCGACCTGGACTTTTTCTTCGAAGTAGTATGCCTTCCTTCTTTATAAATCGGACATGATCTGGTATCACTTCGATCTTATGCGGATTTTCAATCGTTTACCGTTATCTTCGGCGTTGGCTTTACTGTTAGCGTTCTCGTTTTTAGGATGTGCACGGAATTCTACACCGAACATCATTATCATACTCACCGACGACCAGGGCTATGCTGATGTAGGTTTTAATGGGTGTGAGGATATACCCACGCCGAATATTGATCGTATAGCGCATGAGGGAGTGCGTTTCACCAATGGCTATGTCACCTATCCGGTTTGCTCGCCGAGTCGGGCAGGTCTGATTACGGGTCGTTATCAAGGGCGTTTTGGCTACCGCCGCAATCCTACGCTTAATCCCTTTGATCCAATGGCGGGTCTTCCGCTTGAAGAGGAAAATATGGCCGAGATTTTGAAGAAAGTGGGCTATCATAATGGAGTCATTGGCAAATGGCACTTGGGGACGCATCCTAAATTTCGACCGAACGTTCGTGGGTTCCATGAATTTTTCGGGTTCGTAGCAGGTGGCCACCGTTACTTCCCGGAAGATCTCACGGTTCCGGATATCGAATCGGTCGATGGTGCGGGGCTCTGGTATAACACCAAAATTTTGCGCAACGAAACGCGTATTGAGATCGATGAATACCTGACCGACGAACTTTCCAACGAGGCTGTGGACTTTGTGGAAAGGAATCAGGCAAAACCATTTTTTCTCTACCTCACCTATAATGCGCCGCATACGCCCATGCAGGCTTCGAAAAAGTACTTGGATCGCTTTTCTCACATTGAAGATCCGCTTCGCCGAACCTATGCCGCAATGGTGAGTGCGGTGGACGATGGAGTAGGACGGGTTCTCGACAAGCTGGATGAGCTCGATCTTGCCGACAACACGCTCGTATTCTTTTTGTCTGACAATGGAGGAGCCACAAACAACGGCTCAATCAATTCACCACTGCGCGCCAGCAAAGGTACCATCTATGAAGGAGGTATGCATGTCCCTTTTGCCTTTCGTTGGCCCGGAAAAATTCCTTCAGGAGTAGACTATGAAAATGCAGTCAGCTCCATGGACATTCTGGCAACCATGGTTGGATTGACTGGCGTGGAGATCTCTCCAGACCGACCCCTGGATGGTGTTAATCTGATACCTTATTTGACTGGAGAGGACAAAGGTGCTCCACACGATGTCCTCTTTTGGCAGATGTTTGATAAGCAGCACAGCGCTGTCAGGCATGGGTCTTATAAATTAGTCGTTTTGGAAAAAGAAGAAACCAAAGAGCTGTATCAACTATCCAGCGACATCGGTGAAAAAACCAACCTCGCGACAAGAGATCAGGCGACTACGGAAGACTTGACAAAAGAGTTGGAGGAATGGACTCGTCAACTGAAGCCAGCCATCTTTGATCCGCTTGGGACTTGGAAACCTTAGGAGTTTTTTAAAAGTCTTCCGAATGCCAGTCCCAGGGGCGATCATCTGAAGCGGTCTTTTGTCGAATGTATGAAACCCATCAATAAAAACTAGATCAAAACCTTCTGCATTGTCCTTTAAAATTTCGGGCAGGGCGAATTCCGATTTTTCCTCAATAAGCTTAAATGAATCAAAACCCGCTTTTCTGAGGTTGTGGATACCAACGCCCTGCCATTGTTTGTATTGAAAAGGATCAATAATGGTGTGGTGACATGACGGTCTATTCCTGATCCCTTCGGTGATAAAAAGTGATGACAAACCGTAAGCACAGCCAATTTCGATAGTCTTCCGTACCGTTATGTCGCCCTCGATAAGATCAGTGATCAGCTTTCCTTCATTACGGTCGATGGCTGAGTGGAGAGGAATCCTTTCCCCGTCTGGAGTGACGACTTTGAGGTGAGTATCTCTTCTATGATCGTGTTCATATTACTTTCCAAGCCCTTCGGGTGCCCTTGGCTCAACGAACAGTGTTTTTATTTTTAACTCAGTTAACTATAACATGATGAGGTTTTGAGTGAGAGGGAGAGGGACATGTTCTTATGTTCTAGTAAATCGAGAAGTTTCCTGGCGGCAAGTTTGAAAATGGATCGATTCATCAGGCTTGATAAACTCCGCGCACGGCTCTTGTTGCTCAGACCTATTCAGGTCTTCGAAAGTGGACCCGAAATCGTCTTAACGGAAGATCTTCATTATCGATGTAATCTTCAAATTTAAAGAGGACCAAGCCCAGTTCTTGAAATCGAAGCAGTTCCGGCTTCGTTAAAGGCCACGGTAGTTAATCTTCTGGTTCAGTTTCTTCTTTGTCTCGTGTTATTATCAGAAGCTCGCCGCCTTTTAAAATCAGGATTGCTTTACTGTAATGGATTTCGATCCACTGAAGTGGATTTTCGGTGTTGGCAGGATTCTGCCGCCAAGGTTTTGACTAACGATTGGTTCACGGTATTTTTATTTGGCACGGTGATTGACGAGCATTTGGAATGGGATACCTAGATCATGCTGGGATTTTTCCTGC
>JAQBYJ010000195.1 GCA_027622555.1 Verrucomicrobiota bacterium | reverse complement strand
GGGGTTTTATTGATAGGAATTTGCTTTTTAGCGGCGAAGCCGCAGAGGTGGGGGTTTGTCGCTACGCTCCTCGAAACTGCCCCTTGGGCACCGGACTTCCGTTATAAGGAGCTTCTATGAACGACTACTCTAACTCCACAAGGAAGTCTACCAAGCTGGCTATTTGTTGGTCAGTCAATACACCGGAAAAATCTGCCATTGGAACCTGTTCATAGCCCTTCACTATAGCGGCCTGAGGTTTCATGATGGACTCGAGTATATAGCCTTCATCCACGGTGATCTTTTCAACTCTACCGCCTCTAGTCACGATCTGCTCACGCCCGAGAAGTCCTTTAAAGGAGGGGCCTATCAACTTCGTTCCGTCTGTGGAATGGCAGGCACTACAAAAATTTTGAAAGACTTGGGAGCCTGTGTATTCTGGAACCTCTCTATGAAATACTTCATCAGTTTCGCGCAGCGTTAGTGATATCGTGGCGTCCGTCACTGTTGAGGGGATCAAAATGACCTCAGGTGAGACCCACTTCAGCCCATCGCTAACCTCAACACGTTTGTGAATGTTGGAGTTGAGCTTGTAGAACACATCCTGAGTTCTCACCTCCGGAAAGATCATTCTTATCGATAGGGTGTCTGATGTGTCAGATGAAATCAACTGCCTCACTGAAACGCCATCTACCGAAAAAAGAAACATGGGGGCTCCGGTGCCACTATCCCGTCGGTATCCGTTGAATTCCAAACTTTGGGGAAGCCTCCCAAAGTCGGAGACTCTTAGGGGGATTTGATCAATGCCAAGGGGTCTGCGAATACCAAGTACCTTGCACCCCTTACCTCCTCTACCATTGGTTTCTCCACTGAAATCGAGAAAACCTCCATACCAGGCAAAGACCGGCGCACACTTTACTGCATCGAATGCGTAATTAAAACCACCTGGATGACCCACTGCTATTGTTCGCGTGGATACACCTTCTATAGAACAACGTTGAACCAGCACCCTGTCAGATACAAAGATGTCTCCGTTGTTTTGAGCGGCAATCGGTGTAAGTATCATGGAGGCCGATAATAAGAAGACCAAATACTTCATCGAATAAGCTGGTTGAGAGTATAAACGCCGAAGTTGTTTTCCAAAATCAGACCGGAAGCAGATTTTAACGCAGGCAACTCAATTTGATAAATGGCCCCTTCCCGTCGTTTCAATTCTACAGAAAGGGTCATGCCATCTGGCGATCGTTTGACCTGTCTCACATCAACCGTTTTTTCATTTACTGGCTCTGAACCATAGCCATCCCAGTATTGATATTCGTATTCAGTAACAAATACGTCTTTTGGGGCAATCACGCCAGCTCCAAGCGCTTCGGTAAAATGAATGTCGAATCCTTTTGCCGTAAGCGCGATGCGATGCATCTCAAAGGGCGTTTGGGTGGAATCAAAGTGAATAATCTCTAGCGCTGGATCGCCGGCTGTCCATCCACGTCCAACGGATCCAACCCATAGATTTCCTTGTTTGTCGAACGCGGTGGAATAAGAGGAACTGCTTAAGGGGCGAATAAACGGAAATACAGCTCCCTGGTAGGCACCTCCTACTTTATCGAGGGCTACGCGGACAATATTTCTGTGGGCGATGTCAGCGATAAATACTTGTCCACCGAACGGACCAAAGCCTTCTTTTGGAGCAAACGAGGGATGTCCGGGCGAATTGGTAAGGTCCACATGGGCCAACCATACCGCTGGCGGTTTCCTTCTCGGAGCAAATTCCGCTATATGCAGAGGCGGCACCTTTTGGGGCATCTTTTCTACCGTGGCGTAGTCGAGGGTTTGAGGAGTGAGTCCATACTCAGGTAGATCCCACAGGGACGCTGGATGCCCCATGAAATCTCCCTCCTCCACATGACCCAGGTAGGACGATGCAACCCAGTCGCCCTGATTGTCAGTGATGAAAAGTTCCTCCTTTGCGTTCATCGCTATGCCCGCCGGTGAACGCAGACCCGAGGCGAATGGTGTAAATTTTCCTGAAGTATCCCGTTTCATGACCCACCCACGGTAGCCCAGGGCTGAAGTCATTTGATTAGGATATCCGTTTGGCTCTGCACTGAAATGAGCTCCCGCACTAAGTCCTGTCGAAAAAAACATCTCGCCCTTGGCATTGATGCGCGGGCCGTAGGCGAATTCATGATAGTTTCCGGTATAGCGGAAGCGGTCTTCAGCAGTTTCGTAAAGGTCGGCAATTCCGTCGCCATCGGTATCTTCCAGGTAGGTCAATTCAGGTCGTTGCATGACATAGACGCCCTTTCCATCAGGAGAAACGCGAATCCCATTCATTTCGTGAAGTCCGTCAGCAAAAACCGACCATAGTCCGTCTTTCATTTTCCATACCTGACCCGTGCGGTTCGAAGTATACACGTCACCGTCCGGACCGAAATCAATATCTGTAGGCTCAAAACGAAATGGAGGTCTTGGAGAGGGTACTTCTATGGATTGAACCGAGTAGCCGTGAGGAATGGTTGGCGTTTCTTTCCGCCGGTAGAACGATATCGTGAATTGCGTCTGATCAGGTAAGAGGTTCTTCAGCAAATTTCTCTGATTTTGCTGCCCATTAGTCGAAACACGACGGAAGTCCGTTTGGTGGAGCCAGTAGTTCAGGTATTTCTCACTCGGGCCACTCGGCTGAATATTGAACATCAAGTGCTGCAACTCGGCGGATTCGATGAATAGGCTTTCCTCAACTTCCCAAAACATATCGCTATTAGGATCGTCTAATCGATATAGAAACCAGATTTGCTCTCCGCGATATTCTACTCCACGCCAAGTACGTTCCAATTCTACTCGCGGCTTCTCGCCATAGGTCCAGGGAGCTCTGTCCAATGAAAACGATTTCAGATTTTGCAGTTTCGGTTCGAATTCCCCAGTTTCTTTGAGTCGACCATATAACCCGGTCCAAAATCCCGCCATCGCCGGTTTGTTGGGATCGTATAGGAAATGCTGCCCGGAGCTGCTTCCAATAGCCAGTAGGGGCCGAGCCTTGGAACTACTTTCGAGTTCATTCACGATGAAGCCCCGGGTTACGACAACCTCTCCCCCCTCGCCCATTTCATATTCTCCATGCGTTTCCTGAGCATGAATTGGTAAAGCAAGGAAAAAGGCGACACCACCGAGAAGACCTAACGATTTTAATATACAGGCCATTGAATGTGAATGGATCTTAAAGACATACATAAGCACAATTTAAGGTCCTACTAGTTTCCGTGATTCGGATTACTTCTTCCTCCGAAATATTTATCCCGTATCCATTTCGGCTGCCATATATCCAAGGTACGTTCATCGTTATTGTAATTGGGTATCTTCGATTCCGGGTTCGCAACGAAAAGAGGATCCTTATCTCCATATTGCGTACGAGTCGATTCCATCATGGCCATCATTCGATTCAGTTGCCCTTTATGCGCGGAATCTTCAGCCAGGTTCTTGGTTTCATGAGGATCATCTTTCAAATTGAATAGTAGTCTGTGATTTATTTTTGGGTACACGTGTAGCTTCCAGTTTCCATCGCTTACTGCCCGTTGATTATCCTGAAATGGCAGAAATAACCTATCCCTGACTTTCTCCACCTTGCCGTTCATAATGGGCACAAGCGACAAAGCATCGGTATCCGGCGCAGGCCTGAGTTCGGCAATATCCAATAGGGTGGCATAGAGGTCATGCACATAGGTATAGGATGAATTGGACAGACCCTCTGGTATGCCTCTTCCATGAATAATCAATGGTGCTCGCATGCTCTGCTCATAGATATTTTGTTTTCCCAATAATCCATGACTCCCCATAGCAAGCCCATGATCAGCTGTATAAATGATAATCGTATTTTCACCCTGTGGGCTTTTCTTTATAGCTTCTACGATCCGGCCTATCTGTTCATCCAGATGAGTTATCAAACCGTAGTATTCACATAGCTGATCGCCGATCACCTCAGGCGTTCTTGGCCAGGGAGCAAGTCCCTCGTCCCGACCTTGGGTAACTTGTGGAGCATTTACAAACGGATGGTAAGGCAGGAAATTCTCCGGCAAGGGCGGACGATTTTTGTAGTATAATTCACGATAAGCCTCTGGGGGATTCCTCGTATCATGAGGCGCCGTCAAGGCCACATACAGGAAAAATGGCTGTCCTGTCTCAGCTGATTCTATGTATTCAATAGCAGTGTCGGCGAAGACAGTGCTCGAAAATCCTCCGGCATCTCTTTTATCACTGAGTATTCCGTTTTCGTAATCCTGAACTTGAAAATCAGCATGATTCACCATGCCGCCCATGTAGATAGACTTCCCATTCGAAAACGCGCGCTTGAGGGTGTCCTCCCCATTATGCCATTTTCCGACAATGAAGGTACGATACCCCCCGCGCGCTTTCAATTCAGACGGAAGTAGAGGCAGATCAACCCAGTTCCTGGATTTGTTTCCTGGCGGCAAACTCATCCAATGCCTTCCGGTCATTAACATCGATCGACTGGCCACGCATACGGCACCACTGTAAGAGCCTGCACAATAATTTCTCAAAAAACTAAAACCAGTTTCAGCAAGACGATCCAGATGAGGGGTTTGAATATGGGGATTGCCATGCGCGCTTATGGTATCCGCTCTCTGATCATCGGCAAAGAGAAACACAATATTGGGCCTTTTGCCAAAAATGTCTTCGTGCTGATTGCTCCAGGCGTTAGCTAATAGGAAAAGAAAAAATGAGAGAAATAAGCAGTGTCGCATTCGTTAGAGATTACGCTCAGAAGAAAAGACATTGCCAGTCGGTTTTTCCGGTAAACTATCTTTCCAAGCGGCCAACTGAGACAACAGCTGATTCACGTCCTTGGGATGCTTGGTTTTAAGATCCTCTCTTTCGTATGGATCCACAACGATGTCGTAAAGCTCAACATAGCTGGAATCCTTATTTGTTACGAGCTTCCAGTTTTTATCCATCACCGCGTAAGACACCCAATGCTCGGGTTTAGCTTTTTGTGCAGGCCAAGGTGACTCATATTTCCAAAAGAGCGGCTTTTCACGAATAGGTTTTTCGTTTCCTTTGAGAACAGACACTTGGCTCAAACCATCTCCTTGGTAAGAGCTAGGAAGTTTTACACCTGCAATCTCACAGAATGTGGGAAGAAGATCTACTGCCGAAATGATGGAAGAATCGTCAATGGCACCTGCGGCGATTTTACCCGGCCATCGGGCAATGAACGGAACATTGATGCCGCCTTCGAACAAGGAGGCCTTGTAACCTTTTCTGCCCGCAGTAATACCTTTGGAGGCTGCTATCCCCCAACCTGCTCCCGTTGCGGTGTCGTGCATGAGCGCCAACTCTGCATTGGGAGAGCCACGCGCCGGTCCGTTGTCGGAACTAAATATCACGAGCGTGTTGTCTGCGATATTGAGTTGATCGAGCGTTTTCAATACTTCTCCGATTCGATCGTCCGCATGCGAAAGCACCGACGCGTATATACGATCCGATTCGTTTTCCAGGTGACGAAATCTCCATTCATACTTGGGAACTGTGTGAAATGGCGTGTGAGGTTCGTGTATCCACAGGTTCACAAAGAAGGGTGCTTTGGCGGCTACGGCATCTTCGATAAACGCGATGGCATGGTCCGCATCCTCATGGACGGGCATCTGCTCACCTGCACAATTATATGCCCCGTATTCATCGTATCCATACTCGCTGGGAAGGGGTGAATCAGGAATCATATTATTTGCAAGGTGCCACTTGCCGAAATGTGCTGTCCTATAACCCGCTGTTTTCAGAAACCTTGGTAAGGTCGGCGCTTCCGTTGCCAGCCAGTCAGGCATATTTCGTTTTGCATTACTTGGCACCCATGCGAAATGGCCGTCGATATTGTAGCGTCCCGGAAAGTGCCCCGTCATAACGGCGGTTCGACTCGGAGAACAGACTCCGCTGGCTACCGTAAATCGATAGAAATCAGTTCCTTCTTTCGCTAAGCGATCGATATTCGGAGTTTGAACGTAAGGGTGCCCGTGGCAGCTCAGATCTCCCCAGCCCCAATCGTCTGCAAAAATAAAAACAATATTCGGACGAGCGTCATTGGCGTTGAGCACAAAACTGACCGCATAGAGTGAGGCTAACACCCAGAGCGTTCTTTTTATAAACCCATAGAAACTAGTTTGGGATAGGGAAGTTTTCATAGCTTTTCGTGTTACAATGATAGGGAGGATTATTCGGAGCCGATACAAACAACGTGCCTCAATCCCCGATGATAAAGTTTTCCATTTGCATAGGCCGGACTGCTTAAGCTCCAGGTGCTACCTGCGGACCCAAGGTCATTGATGGAAACAAGCGCGGATTCATCGAACACGGCCTGCTGAGAATCAACAACGTAGGTCATCCCTATCATGGTGGAAAAGTATACATAGTCATTATTGATAGGAATTTGCTTTTTAGCGGCGAAGCCGCAGAGGTGGGGGTTTTTCTATGATGAAAAACGCCGCATCGGGGGTCTGCTCCACGCGATGCTTCCCAGTGCCAGCTTGCATCCCGGGCAGAAAATCCGCGAAGCGATGTTTCTCGATACCGGCATCCCGAAAGTCCTCTCGGCGATGATCCGCGTCGGGGCGAAGAAGGACGACATTCGCTGCAAGGTTTTCGGCGGTGCACAACTCATGGCCACGGATAATTTTTTCCGCATCGGCTCCAAGAATATCGACATGTTCTACAAGCTCAGCCAGGAGTTGCAGCTCGATGTGGTGGCTTGGGAG
>JAQBYJ010000194.1 GCA_027622555.1 Verrucomicrobiota bacterium | reverse complement strand
TATTTTTATCATTCATACACTGTGGCATATAACAGGAGTGTAGTCTATCCTAAAGATTGATCAGTAACTTAAAAACTGACCGTCCTCCATTGTCAGAATATGATCACATTGCTTCGCTATTTCGGTGTTATGAGTAACTATCAAGATAGCCTGCTCATTTTCCCGGGCAAGACGTGTCAAAAGCTCGATCACGATATTTGAATTTGCCACATCAAGATTCCCGGTCGGCTCATCTGCGAGAATAACTGATGGCGAGTTGGCCAGGGATCGCGCAATGGCAACGCGCTGCTGCTCACCTCCAGATAATTGCGTGGCCAGTCGACTAACTTTATCTCCAAGTCCAACGCTTTCCAGATAACTGGTTGCTTTGGCCTCCATTTCCAGTGGAGGCAAGTTGGCAAGTTTTCGCATCGGAATCATCACATTTTCGAGGGCGGAAAATTCCTTCAATAAAAAGTGGAACTGAAATACAAATCCCAAATGAGCACATCGGGCCGCCGTGCGACCAACGTCGCTGGCAGTTGTCATAGGCCGGCCACCCATGTAGATTTCTCCTTCATCCGGTTTGTCGAGTAAGCCGAGCAGGTATAATAAAGTCGACTTCCCACACCCGGACGGTCCGACGATAGCGTAAATCTTGCCACGTTCGAGCGCTAAAGAAACTCCTTTTAAAACGTGAACCCGTCCTGCACCTTCTCCCAAATATCGGTGAATGTTTTTGCACCGAAGAGCAATCCGATCTTCGGAAACAGATGGGGTTGCAGATCCGCTCATTGAGAAGTCCCCCGAATAATGTCGCCCGGTTCCAGTAGCGCTGCCCGTCTCGCGGGTATATAAGAGGCGATCGTTACGGTCACTGTGGCAACCAGAACTCCAGTGAGGTAATGCCAATAGGACCAATAAACCTCAAACGAATCGGTTGAAAAAATGCCTCTTACGCGAAAAGGAATACTTTCAACTCCAAAAGTGATAAGAACTGCAAGCAGACATCCCAACGAGGTCCCAGCCATAAGTACGAATACTCCTTGCCAGAGGAAAATACTGGTAATGTCGTTTCTAGTATATCCCATAGAACGAAGGATCGCTATTTCCTTGGTCTTTTCCAAAACAAGCATCGCCAAGGTGTTAAACATACCAAGACCAGAAAGTAGTATGATCGTCGAAACGGTAAGCGCAGTCGAAAAACGGATTACCTTGAACACATCAAGCCATGTCTTTTCACGCTCCTTCCAACTGGCAACATGGTAATAAATGGTATTGGTCATATGAAGTGCCTCTTCACTCGCTCGATCAGGGTCTTTCAAATTGACCTGCAAAAAGGAGGCACCGTGGGGCCGCTGCAATACACTTCGCGCTTCACCTATTTTCATAAAAATACGCTCACGATCGATATCCGATACCCCCGTTTCAAAGATACAAGCAACCGTGTAACGGTTATTTTGACCAAGGGTAGTCATGATCACGGTGTCACCGATGTTGACCTGAAGCAGGCGCGCTAGCCCTGAACCAATGAGAATACCTGAAGGTTTCGAGCGAAAAACGTTCAAATCCCCAAAGATGATTTGGTCCTCAAGATCCGAAACGGCTAAATGGTCGTCTATATTTATCCCGAAAATCCGGCCGTTGTAACTCCGAAAATTACTTGAAAGCTGGACCGAACCATTGAGCACTTCGGAAATCCCCGTAACGCTTTCAAAGCTCTTGAGAGCTTCGATAACCTCGAGCGGATGTTCAATACCTTCGATGTATTTAAAGTTTTCCGTGTTCTCAACCACCCAAGAAGTCCCATCTTCATTTTTCAATTCCATAGTGGTAAATGTCTCTCGGATGCGGTCTTGCACGCGAATGGCGCCATTTGTCCCCAGAATGGTTTTTATGAAAAAACGTTCGAATCCACTGGTCTGAGCTTGGCCAAATATGAAAAAGCCTACGCCGAAGATGATCCCTGCAAGACTCATCGCCATAGAGCGCTTATTGGCGGTCAAGAATCGAAGCGCAATTCGGATATTTGGGGACATACCTAAAGGAAACCTATGATTAGCGATTCCTAAGAAGACCGGTTCTCTCTTTTGGGCTTACATGGTCTCCATCCCGGAAATCGCCTAAGTCTTCCACCACAACCAGCTCACCTTCTTCAAGACCTTCGGTTACTTCGGCCCTGGTTAGATCTCGAAACCCGAAAATAATCTGTCGAAACTCTAGTCGCCCATCCTTATAAACAAACACGCGATCCCCCATCAAAGCACGAGCAGGTATCATTTTTGCGTTATCTCGTTCGGCTGTTGTAATAGTTACTTCTCCGGTTAGGCCAGGGACCAAAATTTCTTGTGAAACATCCACCTTCAACTGAATGGAATAGCGTTGGGTTACAGGATCAGCAGAAGGAAATATCTTGATGACCTCGGCATTGTAGAGAGTTCCGCCAAGGGATAGAAAACGAACGACCGCTTTTTGTCCGACTTTTAATCCAGAAAAATTCTCTTCACTCACTTCAGCTACAACCACCCGCTTTTTAGAAATGATCGATGCAAGAGGATCACCAGAGCCGATCAAATCACCCTTTTCGCTGAATACATCGTTAATGATTCCATCAATAGAAGACCGGATGGTCATTTTTTCAAGGCGCCGCTTGATGACTTTGATCCCATTCTCCAATTGCTGAATTTCGGTTTGTGCAATGAGTTCAGACATTTGGAGGTCCTCCTTTGCCTGGAGCAAGCCTCGTTTGATGGCATTAACCTGCCGCTCCGATCGCTGGCCCAGTTCAAAGAGTCGCTCAACTTCAGTAAGGTCTTCCTGCCTAACCTCGACTTCGAATCGCTTGGGGTTTCCAACGAGGACACGATTTCGAGCCAGATCGAGATCAATTTGGCGTGCTTCAAGCTCCAGGGTCAGATCACGGGTATCAATCATCGCAACGACGTCTCCATTTATCACTTCTTGCCCCTCCTCAATCAGGACTTCGAGTAATCGACCTGCCTCGCCGGAGCGAATTTCAGTAGTAAAATCGGCATTCACAGTGACTGTTCCAAGAACGACGGATTGAGCCTTGTCGATAACAACTGCCTGAACAACGACCTCTTTGACGACTAACTTCTTATAAAAGATCCAACCTGCGAATCCACAAATTGATAGAAATACTATGGCTATAACGTAACGTATCATTAATCTAGGTATGCTAAAATAGAAGTGCTCTCCATTGCCACATTGAGACTGGCCAGGGCTTTGAAATAATTGGCTCTTGAAACGAATACTTTAGTTTTAGCTATTTCAACATTGCGACTTAAAATAAGAAGATCCTTTTCGGAAACCCGACCGGCCTTTCTATCCTCAAGCGCTTGATTGTAAGAACCGACTGCCCAACCGAAGTCCTGTTGGTCCAAGCGGCTTTGCGGTACCAACACCTTCAGATTCGCCAGCTTATAATTCAAATCGGCCGCAATTGAATCTTTTAGCATGGTTAACTCGCGTTCCAATTGGCGTTTTAATTGAATCGAATTCAGCACCAGCCCCTTTTGGGCACCTGAATCATAAAGACTCCAATTCAGCTCTAACCCAGCGAAAGCCTCTTCCAACTCGAGGTTATTCCTGTTCCCTGTGGCAATGGTCTCAGAATCTTTTCTGAAACGAACTAAGCCATCCAGCTTGGGTCGATTAATGACCGTATACTTTTGAAGACGCAGACCTTCCTGTTCGAGGAGGAACTTTTTCTCCTGAAATCGTAGCGACATTTTGTCAATTTGAGAGATAAACGCATCCATCTGACTTTCTAAAACGGAAAAGTCGTTAGCCGCTCCATCTAAATGAATACTCGATGTAATAGCTGCGTTCTCTTCAAGACCTGCCACTCTTCTAAATGAATCTTCCAACTGAAAGATAGAGTTTTTCAAAGACTCATACACTAGTTTTGAGCGCTCAAATTTAACTTCTTCCAACACAAAAATACTGTTGGACATTTCACCTCGTTCGACCTGGTCACGGTACAAGGTCAAATCGGCTTCAAATAATTCAAGCGACAACAACTGTTCCTTTTCTCTCTGCTTTAAAACGATGTAGTCCACGTAATGATTAATCAAATTCTGATAGAGACTCAGAAAAGCGATTTGCCGATGATACTTGGAGGACTCAACCTGGAGAAGCCCAACTTCGTGGTCGGCTTCAAGAGCACCCCAATGGTAAATCGGTTTTCTCGCAGTTACGTCGTAACGAAATTGAACCCCTTGAGAGCTGGTTCCTCCAGAATTTTGATCTTGAAACCCGACATTCGTATTCAACCTTAACTTGATGCCTTTACCGGAACTCATTTGGGTAGAAATGGCTTCTCCTCTTTTAACGAGGATGTCCTGCAAGGTCATGTCCCAAGAGTTAACAGCCGCTTTTTTTATGTGTGCCTTGAGCTCTGAATTAAGCTGATCCAGAGGTACCGGCAGAATAACCTGAACCGGCTGATCGGGTTCAATTGCCAGGAGAGACAGGTCGATTGACCCGGTAAATCCAAAAAATAAGGTCGCTAAAATAGAGCGTCGAAAAAAATTCACAAAAACTAGTTGATAGGAATGTTGGAAAATTAGATGGGTCAGCATGGTACCTCTTCCCTACTTATCGAGCAAATTTTTTTTGAGAATGTTCCTCCTTGTCAGAAACAATCTTTGTCCACTACATAACCAACTTTGAAAATGAAGCACATTGTATTAATCGGCGGCTCAGGCTATGTTGGTCAAGCATTCCAGGAAGTTCTTGAGAAGCGCGGGATCTCCTACCGGAATTTCTCCAGAAAAGAGATCAATTACTATGACCCTCAAATCCTGATCGAAGCATTAAAAGCGGAGAAACCTAATGCAGTCATCAACGCAGCGGGCTACACCGGGAAACCAAATGTCGACGCCTGCGAAGCGGACAAGGCGAACTGCCTCCTCGGAAATGCGGGTTTGCCGGGAGTCATCAGAGAAGCTTGCGAAGAGCTGGACATCCCGTGGGGACATGTTTCCTCAGGTTGCATTTACACCGGCAAGCGCGCAGATGGGAACGGATTCCGGGAGGATGATACTCCCAACTTTAACTTCCGAACCAACAACTCCAGTTTCTACAGCGGCACCAAAGCGTTGGGCGAAGAGGTCCTCCAAGGCGCAAAAAACGCGTACATCTGGCGTCTGAGAATCCCTTTTGATGAACGCAACAATCCCCGCAATTACCTTAGCAAACTTCTGAATTACGAGTGGCTACTCGATGCAGAAAACTCAATCTCTCAACGATTCGAGTTTGTTGATGCCTGTCTCGATTCCTTCGTGAAGGAAATCCCTTATGGTACTTACAACGTAACAAACCCGGGCTCAACCACCGCTCGCCAGATAACGAGTATTATGAAAAAATACGGCCTGGTTCACAAAGAGCTGAAGTTCTTTGATAGCGAAGAAGACTTTATGAAACGTGCCGTCCGAACTCCCCGATCCAATTGCACGATGTCGTCTCAAAAACTGGCAGATGCCGGTATCACATTAACCGACGTAAATGAAGCGATCGAAAAAGCCTGCCGCGAGTGGGTAGCCTAAAAAACATGAATGTATTAGTCACCGGCGGCGCGGGATTTATCGGATCTCATTTTATCGACCTCCTCCTCTCAAAACAGGTAGAGGGGATAGATAAGGTTCTATGTCTCGACTTACTCACCTATGCGGGACGGGAAGAAAATTTCGCCCATCATCTGACAGACCGTCGCTTCAGCTTTGTTAAAGGTAATATTGGAGATCAAAGCCTTATTAACCAACTGCTCAGCGACCACGCGATTGACTGGATCGTTAATTTTGCCGCAGAGACCCATGTGGATCGCTCCATCGAAGGCCCCGATGCGTTCATTCAAACCAATGTCGTCGATACACACGAACTCCTTAAAGCGAGTCTGACTTACTTCGATACGTTGAAGGAGGAGAGTAAAGCCACGTTTCGCTTCCTGCATGTATCAACTGACGAGGTCTATGGCTCATTGGAACCCTATGATCCTCCGTTCACTGAAGAAAACCAATACCAACCGAACAGCCCCTACTCTGCCTCGAAAGCCGCCAGCGACCACTTGGTGCGCGCCTACCATCATACCTTTGGCTTACCGACCCTGATCACCAACTGCTCAAATAACTACGGCCCGAGACAGTTTCCAGAAAAGTTAATCCCCCTGATGATTCAGCAGGCGCTCAAGGGAGAAAAACTGCCCATTTACGGAGACGGTTTAAACGTAAGAGACTGGCTCTATGTAACGGATCACTGCACCGGCATTTTAAGAGTCTTGGAGAAAGGAGATCCGGGTGCCACCTACAACATAGGAGGCAACTGCGAAAAGACAAACATCGAAATCGTCGATACCCTATGCTCGATACTGGATGGCATAAGCCCCAAAGAGCAGGGAGAAAGCTACCTTAGTCAAAAAACCTTTGTGACAGATCGCAAGGGGCACGATCGACGCTATGCCATCGATTCCAGCAAAATGAAGGAAGAACTCAACTGGTCTCCGGCTGAAACGTTTGAAACAGGAATCCAGAAAACGGTTTCCCATTATTTAGAGCATCAATCGGGCTGAAGAACCATCATTATCCAGGGAAATGGATTTAATTCCTGGACGACCCGAAACCCTGATTTCGCGAGATCTCGCTTAAACGAGTTCACACTCCAATGATTCAGATGGCCGGGGGTATTTCCCAGATCACCCCAATATTTAAAACGCGCCATGTTCAATATTCGTCATATGGGTTCCCTGGGGACTGAGACGATGTAGGTCTGGGCCTCAAGTCGCCTCAACGCCAGTAATC
>JAQBYJ010000193.1 GCA_027622555.1 Verrucomicrobiota bacterium | reverse complement strand
GTACTAGTCGTTCTTCACCTGATTGAATCGACCGATTGGGCGGTCCTCTTTCTCGGAATTGTCTACTTACTGCGTATCAAAGATTCCCGTGTACGGTGCTGGATTTATCGACTCAGCTTGTTGAAGTTTCTCATTCCAACCACGTTGTTTGCTTCCTGGTTCACGGTCGAAAGAAGTGGAGAATTGCTCTCAGGATTTTTGATCACCGCCCAGCCGGTTATTTCGGCCGTTCAGTATACCACAGAACAATCCTTCTTCGCCTATCCTGTTTATTTATGGTTGGCAGGATGTTGTTGTTTATTTGTTTTGGCTTCGATTACTGGCATCCGCGTTCACCGTACTATTCAAACTAACTGCTCCCTTTTTTCAGCAACTGATGAAGCATTGTTGAACAACACGCTTGCCAGTATGGGCTGTGCGGAAGGTTCCCTGCCGGGAATACTTGTAAGCAAAGGACCTTCGATTGCTTTGTATGGACTATTTCGACCCAGAATAATCGCGAAACGCGCGTTTCTTGAAACGCTCGATGAAGATGAGCTCGTTTCCGCGTATCAACATGAAATTGCCCATTGGATGAGGCGAGACAACCTGTGGCGGCTTCTTACAGATTTCGTCACGGCTGTGTTCTGGTTTCATCCATTGGTGTGGTTTATTCGAAAACGACTAACTCTGGAAACGGAAAAAGCCTGTGACGAAACAGTGCTTGCTTCGGGGAAACAGGCGAATCGTTACGCGAGTTGTTTGTTGAAAGCGGCTGAATTTTCTCAAGAGGAAAATTATTTCGGTGCCATTGCTCTATCGGAGACGTCACTCAAGCAACGTGTATCACATGTAATCCACTATAAAAAAGAAAGAGTAAGTATTATGAAAAAATCTGCCATTATTCTGACCTGTCTGTCCCTGTTCGGATGGTCATTGGTCGCCTTCGCTGAAACCTCACAAAACGATGCAAATAGAATCTACGAAATATCGGAGCTCGATAAGGCTCCCGTGCCTTTGGTGCGAGTTGCCCCGGTATACCCGCCTGAGCTTAAGAAAGAACGAATTCAAGGTTCCGTTAATGTAGTTTTTATTGTAAGTGAACTGGGGAATGTCGACTCCATGAGTATTGAGAAAAGTTCCAATGCCGAATTTAATGAATCAGCACTCACAGGCGTCGCTCAATGGAAATTTGAACCGGGATTGAAAGAGGGTGAACCAGTCAAAACAAGAGTCCGCTTGCCCTTGAGTTTTGCGCTGAGAGAACCGAAAGAAAAGGAATAATTTCTGGGTCGAATACTTCGGCGAATATTTATTCATCGAATATCCAGAGGGTCGGTTCTTGTTGTAAGAACCGGCCTTTTTTATCATTTGTCTTGTACTTGATGATCGGCTTACTTTGTAAGTCGATCAAAAGATTGCTACTTCGATAAAAATCAATGCTCTTAATCAATTCATGTTTCTTTCAACCCCAAGCCATGAATGGACTCAACCCCGGTCTAATAACCCAATAGTCAGAACTGGAAATAGTAGACTTAGCCTAATATCCCTGCTCATGTTTTTAAAAATCCTCCCCTGGACCCGGTTGTTTGTTATTATAGCAACGTTATTCGTTCCCAAGCTGGATGCGGATGATCGCCCCAATGTGATTGTCATTAACGTGGATGAACTGCGTTGGGATGGTTTAAGCATGAGTGGTCATCCTTTTGTGCAGACGCCGCATATTGATCGGATTGCCCGGGAAGGAATACTGATGGAAAACTCCTTTGTGACCACACCGCTTTGTGGACCGAGTCGAGGATGTCTGATGACGGGTCAGTATGCGCATACCAATGGAAGCTACAAAAACAGAGCGCCCAAAGGGCATACGAAATTGCTTAAAACCTATCCGATGTTGTTTCAAAAGGCAGGTTACAAAACGGCATTCATCGGCAAATGGACAACGGGCGTTAACAGCGATAAAACACCTCATCCAGGATTCGACCGGTGGTTCTGTTCCGGCGTGAATCGTGATTACAAGATGGATCCAATCGTAAATGTGGATGGGGCGATGATTCCTTATAAAGGGCACGCAACCGATATCGATTCCGCGGAAACGGTACGCTTCATTCGTGAAAACAAAGACCATCCGTTCAATATTTCCCTGTGGCACCGATCCGTCCATACGAGCTATGGCGATGAAGGCCTAATCGCCGCGGAGCGCAATCGCGGTCTCTACATGAATCAACCTATCGAGCGTAGGCTGAGTGCTCACCCAGGCTTCGTTGTGCAGCCATCTCTAAAGGGTTTTGCACAGAAGCCACCGACGGATGAAGACATCCGCAATATTGCCCGGATGACGGTCGATATCGATGATGGAGTGGGTGAGATCTATCGAGTCTTGGAAGAAGCAGGTATACTCGATAAAACCATGATTATCTTTGTTGGCGATAACGGATTCTTCTTCGGCGAACACGGACTCACCGAGAAGCGATTGGCTTATGAAGAATCGATACGCGTGCCATTCTTTGTGCGCTATCCACCGTTGATCCATGGCAACAGTCGATCACCAGTGGGCGTGCTTAATATCGATATTGCTCCCACGCTTCTGGCGTTGGCGGGAATACCCATTCCGGAGGATATGCATGGGGAGAATCTGTTGCCTGTTTTTCAGGGAGGTTCTTTGAAGGAACCTCGCTCAGCACTATTGTTTGAGTTCTGGCCTGAGACCGATTTGCCGGGACAATTGTGTTGGTGGAAAGCAGTCCGCACGGACAACTGGAAATTCGTTCATTACTACCAGGAACCATTTTATGATGAGCTCTATGATCTAAAGAATGATCCTTATGAGATGAACAATCTTATCAAAGAAAAGGATCAGGCAAAAGTGTTGATGAAAATGCAGTCCGAACTTGAAAGGCTCATGATCAAGTACGGTGACAAAGGTGGTGATTATGCTTTCTGGGAAAACCTCTGAATGGGTGCTTTTCAAAGAATATCGATGCCGTGGATGACCTCGTAGTATTCTCTGGGATTAGCTTTGCGTTTCCAGTGTGTGTTTAATGGCAAACCTTTACTCTGCGGAGTAACCCCGCCACATCCAAACCAGGGTGTCCGCGATAGTTTGTTCAAAGACTTTCTGGTCACAGTGCTTCGTAGCCTTACTGAAAATATAACGGTAATCATAGCCTTTGGCTTTGAGTGCGGCTGCGGTTCGTTCATTGGCCATTACCCAGTTGTGGTAAGTTTCTTCAGGATCGTTTGAACGATTGTCGTTCTCGGATACGTGCGTGAAGATACGCAAAGGCTTTTTCTCACTGTTTTCTATTAATTTCATGCCAGAATGATATTCCCAGGCACCGAGCGGATAGGCGGTTTCTTCGGGAGCGTCATCATCCTGTTGATCCACAAAGGTTCCTGAATAGGTGATGATGCGACGAAACAAATCCGGACGAAACCAGCCCATAGTCAGTGCGGCTGCTCCACCCGAACTGCATCCCATTGCTGCCTTGCCCCAAGGGTTTTCCGTGAATGCAATATTAGGGAAAGCCTTTTTGATTTCCGGATTGTTTAGCACTGCCTGCAATACTTCGTCATTTATAAATCGGGCAAAACGGTCGGAGAGGGTGTCGTATTCGAGCCCACGCTCGCTACCCTTTCCATCGTTCCCTCCATTTTCAACCGCGATGGCAATGAATGCCGGCAGCTTGCGGTCTGGATCATTTGAAAGGGTCAGGTTGTCCAGCGCATTGCGCACCAGATCGAGGCGTTTGGGTCCGTCGTGTGTAACGAGAATAGGTGCATGAGTGCCGTCTATGTAAGCTGCCGGCACATAGACGAAGATTTTTCTCTCCTCGCGAATAGGTTTTTGGGAATCGAGAGTGGTATCGTCTCCGCGGAATAGTTTGCTGTCGGCCAGCCGCATTGAAAATTCGAAGTAACTCCCTTTGGGATTCCCCAGATCGGTGAGATCCGGATCCATCTTGTAGTCAGGACCGATTATGAAATTTCCATTTCCTTCAATACCTGGATGCTCTGAGTAAGTATTTGCGGGCTCAGAAGAGCAAGCGGTGCAAAGAATACCTATCGCAAAAAGGAGGTATGCGGAAGTCTTCGGGGAGTTTGAAAGTGACATATGATATCTTGGGTTGGTTTACCTTGCGGTTCAACTTAAACTGGTAGTCTTGAGGAGGCTCTTAGACAATGAAAAATCGGACAAATGCTTGATTCAATTGCCGATACTATTTCCCATCATCAAGTTTTCCTTACGCTCGGTCCTTGATATGGATCCAGGTGTGGACATGCGGATCTCCTCGGAATAACCAGATCATATTCGGGCCTTCAATTTGGAAGGTGTCCCACATCCCGTCCTGACCGATGTCTTCATCTTTATAAAAAGCCAGGTGTAGATTGTCGAAGCCGCTTTTCTCAATGAGCTTTAGGGATTCCTTACGATCAACTTCGCGGAAGGGTGCGAGCATGTCGTCCAATACTTTCCTGACTTCATCCTTTTGATCGAAGGTGAGGTCGGTCATACGAATGCCATCAAGACCTGTAGCCTTGCCAGTTAGCTTGACCGTTTCCTTGCCTTTTTCGTTTCTGGAAAAATCGAGCAAGGCCTGCTTCCTTTGTTTGCCATCCATCATTTGGAAAACCTCATTTACACGCTTGGCCTGGAACCAATAGGCATTACCCGGATGGTGCGCTTCTTCATCGAAAGATCTGGCTGCGTGTCCGTAAAAGATCGGACCACCAAATGCAGTACCCTCAACCGAATCGCCATCGCAGCGCCTGGTTGTATGGCGGCCGGTAAAAACGAACTCAAATTTTCCCGTGTCTGGTTCGCCAAACAATGCGATTGAACAATTTCCGAAGCCGCCTTTGCCGTTATCGTGCTCAACTTGCTTCATTACCTGTTTAGCATACTCTTCGCTATGCATGTTCATGAAGATCTCCCGAATCATTGCTTGTTGATCCTTCGTGTAAGATTTCGCGACACGATGGTCTTTAACAATGAACCAATTATTCTCGACTTCATGTTGAAGCTTGTGGTCGAAAGGGAAACAGATCGTGTTACGCTGTTTCTCGGTCAGGCTGGTATAAAGTGTCTTTACCAGAGTTTCTGACTTGGGTAGCGGCTTCTCTTTCGCGGCGAGCGGATTTGTGATGGCTCCAAACGGAAGTATCGCGCTTGCAGCGGCAATGGTTGAAGATTTCAGGAATTTCCGACGCGATAATGGCGGGCAAAGTCCACAGAACTCAGGGGCAGTTATTTTCTTCATATTCGGACCGTATCGAGTTTTTGGTAAGTCGTCAGCAAAATTGCTGCGCTATGAATATACAACGCGATGGATGAGGATTTGGTTGCAGAAAAGAACTACTCGCTACCATTAACAGAGTTGCCAGCTGCAACTATTTCCGGCAGGATTGGTTTAAGGTTCTGGTATAGTTCACTTCAAAGCGAGGTTCTCCTGTATGATCATTCACAAAACCCAGAATTACATCCTAAAACTTCTATTGGTCAGTGCGCTTGGTTTGGGATTCGGTCTTTCTTCGAATCTTTTTGCTGATTCCTTTCGTTTTAAAAACAAGGTCATCGATACTGGGATGAGTAAAGGGAAGGTGTTTATGATCACCGGACAACCCGATTGGAAGGCGAGTTACATGGTTGGAGATCCTAATGATCTTGGGAGTTCAGTGTATCATTCGGACGCTTTTTCCGGGACCAGTCGTATCAACGCTTTCAGTGGCACATACGATCCCGTTTCATCGGTTATGGTAGAAGAATGGTTAATCAACCGCGGCAAGAACCGGCTGATGCAAATACTTCGGTTTGAAGATCAACGGTTGGTTGGCATCGATAGCATCGGCTATGGTTTTGACGAAAAGTATGGACGGAGTTTCGCGAATCCGGATTGGTCGCTCCTGAAAACTGGAGATACGTCCTATGAAGTAATTAACCGGTTTGGCGAACCATCGATTACTGAAACGAAGCCCAATATCAGCTTTGTTCGCATTTATGGGCCGCATCGGCATCCGCTACATTTTCGCAGTGCGGAGGTAAGCTGGTGGTATTACAATCAAGGTCCAAGCCGCCTCTTTCGAATCGTTAAGCTCGTGAATGGTCGGGTGGTGGATATCGAAATAGAGGGCTATGGTGTGTCGGAGAAGTAACCTGTTTCCGGGATTTGGCGTTACTTGTTTTGCATTATTATGGCTGCACTCCGGACATGTGCATGGCCATTACGCATGAATACACCATTCGCCTGGAAGATGAAATCCGTGGTTCAAGAACCTTTGGAATGAACAGAGATCCTCGTGGTGCCGGAGAACGAGTAGGTCCGCAAGGCGGGCAACGCGGCGGACAATTTGGCGGGCCCGGAGGTCAAGGTGGAAGACCCGGGCAAGGACGTGGCCCCGGTGGCGCTGGTGGAAGACAAGCGCAGCTAGAGGACCCGGTGGTGGAATTGCTCAAATGGATGCAAATCAAGATGGTGAAATTACTCTCGCTGAAGTTACCGAAGGAGAGCGTCAACGACGTGGCGATGAATTTAGTGAAGAACGTGTTCAGCGAATGTTCGACCTTTTTGATGAAAATAAGGACGGCGTAATCTCTGCGCTCGAAGCTCAAAATACGCCTCCTGGAAGAGGTGGTCGGAATTAGGGTAGGGGTGGTCATTGATGTTTCAGATTCGAAACGGATAGTTAGGGTGCAATTTTATCTGCGGGGAGTATTCGGCCTCTTGGTCGAGCGAACAGCTCAATCCAATTTTCCTTGCAACCGAGATGGGTAGGGCGACTGCGTCCTCGCAGTGCCGTGTATTTCCGGGACGTTCGGCGGCGGT
>JAQBYJ010000192.1 GCA_027622555.1 Verrucomicrobiota bacterium | reverse complement strand
TGTGTCCGAATCCACCAAGAACTTTTATTTGTCTCAACTAAAGAAAAACTGATTATTCAAAGTGCCCATAGGTTATACATCTAGATAATTCTAGCCAGGTTTCTGACTCGATTCAAAGCCTACTGTTTCCCGCCTGGTTTTCTTTTCCAATCAATCTGAATAGATTGCCCAACATTGGACTGAATTATTTTTATTTAGAAACTACGAAAAGCGCGAAATTACGCGAAATTAGTTTTTATCCTTCATTGACGAATCGTTCGTATTCCAATTTTGGATGGTGACCGAAGTTGACTAATAGTCCGAGCTTTAGATCCGTCGACTTAAGGTAATTGATTATTTGAGCTCGATGTTCATCAGTTAGATTTTTAACAGCTTTGATTTCGACTATTACTTTGCCGAAACAAACAAAATCAGGTTTATATTTCTGTTTAAGCTCTCTTCCTTTGTAGCTCAGATTCAAAAGATCTTGTTCTACAAACGGAACAGAAGAATCCAAAAACTCGAACCCCAAACATTCTTGATAAATAGGTTCAAGGAACCCATTTCCCTTTTCTTTGTATACTTCAAAGCAAGCACCCTTTATCCTGTAGCTTTCGTTCTTGTACAAAATATTTTTCCTCATGTTTTCGCGTAATTTAGCGTTTTTCGTAGTTAATTTTAGAAACAGGTCTATCTTTCTCTACCACGTAGATTTAAATCAATAAATTCCAAACAATCGGTTCTTCGAGAAATCAATATTTCTTTTCACTGAGTTTTCGGATGGATAAAGTGCAATAAAAAACAGTCGCCCAATTTCGAGTAATTCTTATTTTCCATGTCTTTACTCAATTACCCTATGAAAAAAATTCAGATATTAGCGCTGCTCGGGCTCTGTGCGGTTGCCATAATGACGCCTCTTTGCGGCCAGGATTCCTGGGAAGAACGGGCTGAGGCACGTTTTACGAATCCACCGGATGCACGGGGGATCAGCCGGGGGACCCCAAGCCAAGCGACCGTGAAGCCAAAGAAGGAACGTAGAGCCCTGGTTTTTTACCGGAGCGAAGGATTTATCCATACTTCGGTACCGACAGCCAATTTGGCTCTTGAGGAGATGGCTAAAAAAACCAAAGCGTTTTCCGTTGATCTGGCCGACCAGTATAACGTGTTCACAAAAAAGAATCTGGAGCAATATGACGCGATCATCTTTAACAATACCACGCACTTGAAGTTTCCTGAAGAAAGTCAGCGGCAAGCGATTCTGGATTTCATAAATAGCGGCAAAGGAATTGTCGGCATTCACGCCGCGACCGATAACTTTTATGAATGGGAAGCAGGTGCGGCCATGATGGGCGGTCAATTCTCGGGACATCCATGGACAAATGATGGAACTTATGCCTTCAAAGTGGATGATCCAAGCCATCCATTGAACGCCGTATTCCGAGAGAGAGGTTTCTGGCACTCGGATGAAATTTACCAATACGATCCAGGGACTTTTCAAGGGGAAGAAAACCTTCGAATCCTCATAAGTCTGGACATGACAAAAGAGTCAACAGCAGCTCGTCTTTCTGATCCCAAATTTGCGAAACACAATGCCAAGTTTAAACCCGGTCTGCGGGAAGTGCCAGTTTCCTGGATACGGACATTGGGTAAAGGTCGTCTGTTCAACACTAACTTTGGCCACAATGAAAGCACCTATGCTAAACCAGTTATAATGAAACATCTCCTCGACGGCATTCAGTATGCGTTGGGCGATCTGGACGCCGACTCTACACCGAGTGCCAACATTAAAAAGTCTAAACCGTCACTCGCTCCTAACCTGTGATAACGCTTCTACTTTCGACTTACTTCTCTAATAAAGAAAAAGCGACATCGCTGGAAGCAATAGCCCTGCCTTGATGTCTGTCTCCGTGTACCAAACTGCCAGCCTCGCAACTTTAGCAAAGTTGGGCGTACTGTTTTTTAGTTTCTCAAACATCCTTTCGGCACAGGATACGCGCCTCGACTTTAACCGTGATGTCCGCCCTATCCTGTCGGATAAGTGTTACCGCTGTCACGGACCCGATGCAGATAATCAGGAGTCGGACTTTCGTTTGAACAGCAGGGAGGCGGCGATCGCCGACCTGGGTGGCTATGCCGGTATCGTTCCGGGTAATGTGGAAGCCAGTGAACTGCATTTTCGCATTTGGGAGGATGTAGTTGAGGACGAACTCATGCCACCACAGGATTCAAAGCTGTCATTGAGCGTGGAGCAAAAACGAATCCTCGACCGTTGGATTGCGGAAGGAGCTGAATACGACGAACACTGGTCATTTAAAACCATTTCCCGACCAGAGATTCCGGATCTCTCAGCAAAGAACAAATCCTGGGCGAGTAATGAAATCGATCACTTTATCGCAGCCCGACTACATGAAGAAGGACTGGAACCGTCCAACTTGGCACTGAAAGAAACTCAGATCCGACGTGTTACCCTGGACCTGACGGGTCTCCCTCCCACGCCGAACGAAGTAGAAGCATTTCTAAATGATAAGAGCCCGGACGCCTGGGAAAAAGTCGTGGATCGCCTGTTGGCTTCAGAACGCTACGGAGAACGTATGGCACTAGTCTGGCTGGACGCTGCCCGCTATGCCGATTCAGGAGGTTACCAAAATGATGCTCAACGAAGCCAGTGGCCCTGGCGCGACTGGGTGATCGAAGCCTATAACAGCAACATGCCCTTTGACCAGTTCACGATCGAGCAACTCGCCGGTGACCTGCTTCCCAATCCAAGCAAAAATCAACGACTTGCAACTGCTTTTAATCGCAATCACCGAATCAACAATGAAGGTGGCATCGTCCCGGAGGAATACCTGGTCGAATACGTAGCGGACCGGGCTGAAACCACATCCACCGTTTGGTTGGGTCTCACCGTAGGTTGCGCACGATGCCACGACCATAAATACGATCCCATTTCTCAGAAGGACTACTACGAGCTATTCGCTTTCTTCCACAACCTCGATGAAAACGGGAAGGACGGCGATATAGCACCCCGACCCAACATGATGGTCTATACGACCGGTACCGAAGAAGAGCACCTTCAACTGAAGAAAACCATTTCGAACACGGAGAACGAAATAAAGAACCTCTCGAAGAATCGTGCATCCATTTTCAACGCATGGATCAATGAACAAAAGGAGGGTAAACAGGAGCTGATTGATGAACTTGCCCAATTCCCGGAGGCCCGACTTCACTTTCCCTTGGACTCCGGCAACGCTACCTTCACACCGAATGCACGCAACGCAGCCCTCAAAGGCGTATTTGGTGGACGCGGGACGAACTACCCGACTCTGGAAAAAGGGACAACCTTCGGCAGCGGCTTTAAGTTTGGAACGGCCAATTATATTCGGGTAAACAATCCTCATAAGAACGATTTCGATTCACAGAGACCTTATTCGTGGCTGATTCAATTGGTAACGCCCAATGTATTTGCCGGTTCGGAAGGTCCCGTATTAGCAGCCGCTGAGGATGGAACCCAGAAAGGTTACCGGCTCATGCTCGAGGAGACGGGCGAGAAATCAAACTTCCGCGTGTCCTTTCAACTGATGGACAACATTCGCGAAAACTTGGGCATCGAAGTGGTATCGGGTCCGGTAATTCTTCCAAGTGCTCCTGTTCGTATTGGTGTAAGCTGGGATGGAAGCGGCAAAGCCCATGGCGTAAAACTCTTCATCGATGGACAACCCGCAGAGACAAAAGTAGTTTTAGACAATCTTCCCAAGTCTGTGCAAACAGACAACAATCTGTTACTTGGTGCCAGGGCTCAAACGGATGCGAAAGATGCGCTCCGTGATGCGACCTTGTTAAGAGGTATCATCGATGACGTCCAAGTCTACGAACAGGAACTAACCGAAGCACAAATGGTTAAACTTTCCACGACAGACCCAAAATATTTGTTGTTAGCTGCTTCCCAGAAAACAGTTCAATCCTTCCTGGAAACTACCTGGATAAGAGAAGACGCGGAGGGCCAAAGCCTGACGAAAATGCTCGAAGAGCAAAAAACAAAGCTCGAGAATTTTGAGAATAAGAAAGTGGCATCGGTCAGTATTATGGAAGAGATGGATAAGCCTCGAAAGACCTATCTGTTGACCCGAGGCGCTTACGATCATCCGGACAAAAGCCAGGAGCTTTCACCTTCCACTCTGAGCGCCCTGCCTCCTTTGGGAAATTCGCTACCACGTAATCGCCTGGGGTTGGCTAAATGGTTGGTGGATCCAAAAAATCCTCTTACAGCACGGGTGGCCATCAACCGTTACTGGCAGATGTATTTCGGCACGGGCCTGGTCAAATCAACGGAAGATTTCGGATCGCAGGGTGAATCTCCCAGCCACCCCGAGTTGATGGATTGGCTCGCCAGTGAATTTATTGAAAGCGGATGGAATGTGAAGGAGATGCAGAAACGAATCGTGATGAGCTCCACCTATCGTCAATCCTCTTTTGTGACTCCGGAACTATTGGAGAAAGATCCGGATAACCGATTCCTCGCCCGCGGCCCCAGATTCCGATTGGACGGTCAGGCTTTGCGGGATCAGGCACTCGCTGTATCAGGTTTTCTGGCACCAAAAATAGGAGGCCCTCCAGTCATGCCCTATCAGCCTGCCGGACTTTGGGATGAGGTAAGCGCCAAGGGCTATAAGTATATTGTCGGCAAGGGAGACGATCTATACCGGAGAAGTTTATACACCTTCTGGCGACGCACGGTGCCACCGCCCTCCATGATGAACTTTGATACCTCGGCACGTGAAGCGTGTTCCGTCCGCTCTAGCCGTACCAACACTCCTCTTCAGGCGCTTAACCTGATGAACGATCCCCAATTTGTGGAGGCCGCGCGAGGCCTGGCGGAGCGAATGATGATGGAAGGAGGAGCCTCGGAAAAAGATCAGATCGCTTTTGGTTATCGCGTTCTCCTCGCCCGTTCTCCCGAACCCGAAATTCTCGATATTCTAACCAAAGGTTATGAGGACTATTTAACTACTTATCGTTCCGATCCGGATAAAGCGGAACAGCTTATTTCAGTTGGAGTTTCAAAACCCGATCAAAGCCTGAACCCTGCGGCCCTGGCGGCAATGACTACCATTTCCAACATCCTTCTCAATCTGGACGAAGCACTTACCAAGGAGTAAACAACCATGGATCCACTACTCGAATCACGTCTTCTCATGAACCGCCGCCAATTCTTTGGCAAAACAGCCACGGGTCTGGGAACCATGGCATTGGGTAGCCTGCTCGGCAAGGATCTGTTGGCGGCTTCACCAAAGAATCAATTCCCGAACTTTCCAGCCAAGGCAAAACGCGTCATTTATTTGTTTCAATCGGGAGCTCCGTCACAAATGGACCTTTTCGATTGGAAACCTCAAATGAGGAAGCAGTACGATATGGATCTGCCGGATTCTATCCGCCGAGGCCAAAGACTCACTGGAATGACTGTGGGGCAAAAACGATTTCCTGTAGCACCCACCATTTTCGACTTCAAACAACATGGCGAAAGCCGAGCCTGGGTAAGTGAACTCCTGCCCAACATTGCACGGATCTCGGATAAGTTATGCTTCATCAAATCGATGCACACCGAGGCGATCAACCACGACCCGGCTATCACCTTCTTTCAGACCGGCTCGCAGATCGCCGGTCGACCCAGCATCGGCTCCTGGTTATCCTACGGACTGGGAAGCTTGAACAAAGATCTTCCGGATTTTGTAGCGATGGTCTCAACCGGCACTGGTCGCCCGGGCGGTCAGCCGCTTTATGATCGGCTCTGGGGAAGTGGTTTTCTACCTACCACTCACCAGGGAGTAAAGTTTCGCGGTGTGGGAGATCCCGTTCTTTATCTAAACAATCCGGATGGCATCGACCACCTCACCCGCCGCCGAATGCTCGATGACCTGAACGCCATTAACCAATATCGCTATGAGCAGGCTGGAGATCCCGAAATCGCTACCCGTATTTCCCAGTATGAGTTGGCCTACCGCATGCAAACATCCGTCCCTGATCTGACCGATGTTTCAGATGAACCAGACTCAACGTTTGAAGCCTATGGACCAGAGTCCAGAACGCGCGGAACTTACGCCAGCAACTGCATCATGGCGCGACGCCTGATTGAACGTGACGTTCGTTTTGTGCAGCTGTTTCACATGGGGTGGGACCAACACAAAACTCTGCCCAAACAAATTAAGGGCCAATGCTACGATAGCGACCAGGCAACAGCCGCTCTGATTGAGGACTTGGAACGGCGGGGACTTCTGGAAGACACGCTTGTCGTTTGGGGAGGCGAATTCGGACGCACCATTTACAGCCAGGGCACACTCACCGAATCGAACTATGGTCGGGATCACCATCCACGCTGCTTCACTATTTTCCTAACAGGAGCCGGTATCAAACAAGGCATCACCTACGGAGCGACGGATGAGTATTGCTACAACATAACGGAGAATCCCGTTCATGTGCATGATCTGCATGCGACCCTACTCCACATCCTCGGTATCGACCACAAACGCCTGACCTACAAATTCCAGGGCCGGCATTACCGATTAACCGATGTGCATGGAAAACTGGTTAAAGGGATCTTGGCATAGAAGTTAATTAATTTCGAATGGACTTATAGCAGCCAAGCCGCAACCAAAGTTTAACCTAACCACAGATTGCTCAGATAGGCACAGATATTGTAATGATTCCTTAACCACGAATGGAACCATCACCAATTGACACGAATGATCGAAATTATTTTGCCCTTTTTCAGAACTTACTATTCGTGTCGATTCGTGGTTAGCTTAAGCTTCTTAAAGGGAATCAGTTTCAGTTTTTCGCGTAATTCTGCGCATTTCGTAGTTAAACATTTTTCTTAGTAGTTTCTTAACCACCTGTCTCCGCCAAGGCTACGCCACGCTTCGCTAAAAGGGTCAATCCAATACCTTTGTAGTAAGTTTATCGAAGTAGGGCTGCACCGAGGTGCG
>JAQBYJ010000191.1 GCA_027622555.1 Verrucomicrobiota bacterium | reverse complement strand
TGACGGCCGTTGGCCGGGAAAGGAAGCGCTCGACTTTAAGCGACCGAGCGACCGCGTCCGCATAACGATTCCTGGCGAATATGAATCGATGACCCTTGCCGCCTGGGTGCGCGTGGATGGATTCGATTATGATTACTGCTCTCTCATGCTCAGTGATGGTTGGGATCGTCCAGGTGCGGTGCACTGGCAGATCTCCAAAAAAGGGTATATATCGCTGGCTGTTTGGAACGGCCCTGATGAAAATAAAATACCTGGTCGCAACATAAACAACTCAATTGCGGCTTTCATCATCGAACCTTCCGACTTCGGACGCTGGATGCACATTGCCGCAGTTTACGACGGATCAAGCGGAACAGTGCGGCACTACCGAAACGGGGAATTGATTGGAGAAGTAGCCGTAAGCCCGGTGGTTCCGCTGAACATAGGCGATGCCTTGATCGGAAACTGGAGTCCTGCTCCTCATTCCGTCAATCAGATCCGCAACTTTAATGGAAGAATGGACGATTTTGCTGTTTTCGGCGATGCGTTTTCGCCCAGCGAAATTGAGCGTCTCTACAGCGTTGGAAAACCGTAAGCCGCCCGTCCTGCCGCTTAGCCTGAGTTTTTCAGTCCTGACAGGTAACCAAGCATTGCGCACCTCATTTGAGGTCTCATGTGGAAGCCAACGGATATAGGGCCTGTTAAAGAATGACCGGCGGACAGAATAATCCGGGCAATTTTTAGAATTCACGTAGTGTTAATTTAAGAAACCCACCAAGAAAACATTTATGAAAACCATACTTCTTATCTCTCTCTGCCTCTTTGCAATTTCGGCGGCCTTTGCCGAACCTATCCATGTGTTGGTGTGGGATGAACGTCAACCTCGACAGGCGGAAGCCTATGACAACTGGCTTGGAAACGAGATCGTTGCACGCCTCAAAGCCTCAACCAAAGACCTGGAGTTTCGGTCAGTCGCCCTGGACGATCCTGAGCAGGGTCTCTCGCATAGTAATCTCGAGTGGGCAGATGTCATTCTATGGTGGGGGCATGTCCGCCAAGACGAAGTGCCTTGGGAGAAGGCCAGGGAGATTGCTGACAGAGTAAGGCATGGCGATTTAAACTTGGTCGTGCTGCACTCAGCCCACTGGTCACGGCCCTTCATGGAATTGATGAACGGACGAAGTATTGAGGAAGGTCGCAAATACATCGAGCAACACAATCCGGGGAAAGAAATCACCCTGGAAACAGTGGCTCCACCTAAGGAACGCTCGGCCCCGATGCGGGGAAGTGTTTTTACCCCTGCCTACTTTGGATACAATAAAGGCAAGGATGCCGTGCACGGTATTATTCATTTACCCTGGTGCTGCTTTCCCGACTACCGGCCTGATGCAAAGCCCAGTACGCTTAGCGTTATCGCACGTAAGCACCCAATCGCCAAAGGACTTCCAAAAAGATTCCAGGTCAAGGCTACCGAGATGTATAACGAACCCTTTCATGTTCCTGAGCCCGATGAGGTAATCTTTGAAGAAACCTGGAAACTTGGCGAACGCTTCCGTAGCGGCATCGTTTGGAATATTGGACAAGGTAAGGTTTTTTACTTTCGTCCCGGTCATGAGACTTATCCTGTTTTCAAGCAACCTGAAATCATCCAGATCCTTGCCAATGCCTGCCATTGGCTCGGTGAGGATTAGGATTTGGAAATTATTAATTTATTTTTATGTTAGTTACTCTATACAAATGGCCTGATCTCGATGTATTGGGCAGATTCCGAGAGGTTTTTAAAATTCTCACCCTCATAGGGGGAATGATAAGTGTATCGCAATTTGTATGTGCCCAAAAAGAAATCAACGGACAGCGCCGACCCAATGTCATTTTCATACTGACCGACGACCAGGGTTACGGTCCGTTGGGTCGCCATGGTGATGAGTACGTGAAGACGCCTCAGATGGATCGACTGCACGATGAAAGTATCCGATTCACCAACTTTCATGTGCAGCCAAATTGTGCTCCCACCCGAGCGCTTTTATTAACGGGCCATCCGCCGCTCAAAAACGGTGTGTGGGCCACCATTCGTGGACGCTCATTGTTGAGACGTGGTGAATCGACCGTCGCAGAATCGTTTCAGGAAGGGGGATATAAAACGGCTCTGTTTGGTAAGTGGCACTTGGGCGACAACTACCCGTTCCGCCCACAGGACCGGGGTTTCGAAGAGGTACTGATTCACGGTGGAGGTGGGGTAGGCAACATTCAGGATTATTGGGCCAATAACTATTTTGATGATTATTATCAGCACAATGGAAAGTGGAAGAAATTTGAGGGTTATTGCACCGACGTTTGGTTCGGGGAAGCGATGAAATTCATTGAGAAAAGTAAAGACAGACCGTTTTTCGTGATGATTTCCACTAATGCCCCGCACCTCCCTCTGGTGGCGCCGCAAGCGTACATCCATCCCTACAAAGATCAGAAGGAAATTACGGCTAAACCCGGCACTGCGGAATTTTATGCCATGGTTACCAATATCGACGACAATCTTGGACGCTTGCGAGCCAGGTTGGAAGCGTTGAACCTGGAGGAAAATACGATCCTGATATTCATGTCGGATAACGGGAGCATATTACGTTTCACAACATGGAATGCCGGGATGGCCGGCGGGAAAGCCTCGACCTGGGATGGCGGCCATCGCGTGCCCTTTTTTATTCACTGGCCCGGTGGCTTGAAGGGAGGACGTGATATCAGGGCACTCACCTCGGGATTGGACATACGTCCGACTCTTGAAGAATTATGCGGATTAAAACCGTCTCCTCTATCTGAGGAGGATGGTAAGAGCTTGGTACCGCTGATAAATGGTCGTACTCCCAGTTGGATCGATCGCATTATTAGTCTCGATTTACAAAAACAGGAACAGGTTCCAAACAAGAACAATCCTCACGTGGTTATGCAGGGTGACTGGAGATGGTTGGACCAAAATCTCTACAATGTTGGAATTGATCCGGGACAAGAGAATGATGTCAAAGCAGACCATCCGGAACGCATTCGCGAGATGCAGAAGAGTTACGATCGTTGGTGGCGCATTTTAAATTCCCGCGATCCTGCGTCCGGTCATGAAATTGTCATTGGCTCTGAGCACGAAAACCCCACAACGCTTACCACCCATGATATCAGCGGAGAAGTGGCATGGAACCATGACCAAGTGCTAGCGGGATTCAACGCGACGGGTCACTGGGAAATTGAAGTCGCCAAAAACGGCGACTATGAATTTGCACTCCGGAGATATCCAGCCGAAGCGGCGGAGCCGATCCGGGGAACCATTGCGGTACCAGATAAACTAAAGATATTCCGTTACTTCGATGAGCGTTACCAGTATGGGACCACTCACGAACGGAGCCAATCCTTGCCGGTCGCCTCGGCATCACTAAAAGTTGGGTCCTTCAAAGGAGAGAAACCGCTTCCCGAAAAAGCTGAGAGCTCGGTCGATTATGAAGTGAATTCTCAAGGCGATGTTCTGGCAGTAAAATTCACTGCCAAATTGAAGGCAGGCATTACAACGCTTACCGCATCTTTTTCAGATCAAGAAGGAAAACATCTGACAGCACCCTATTACATTACAGTAACCCGAAAGTAACGAAGGGATTTTAATCACCAAACCGTAGCATTTCTAAAAAAGCTGATATTTATGCTAGAAAATGACCTTATCTACAAGTTCCAGCCTAGGAGTGAAAAAAGCCTGCAACTGGGAAGTAGCTTACTGCTGGGATTATTGATGGTGCTAATTCTCGCCAGTGCTGTGGAGGCAAAGCCAAACATCGTCATAATTCTGGCTGACGATCTCGGCTATGGTGACGTGAGTTGTTACAACCCTGAGGCAAAAGTGCGGACACAGAATCTCGACCGCCTGGCGATGGAAGGCATGCGGTTCACGGACGCACACAGTCCATCCACGGTCTGCACGCCAACCCGTTACAGCATCATGACCGGCCAGATGGTGTTTCGATTGAATTATCCTGGTGTTTTCACGGGTGTGGGTGGTCCCGGTTTGATCACGGAAGATCGCTTAACGCTTCCCGGCATGCTGCGCGACCAAGGTTACGAAACGGCGCTGTTTGGTAAATGGCACATAGGCATGTCCTTTTTGGATAAGAATGGCGCGGTTATTAACGTAGAGGAACCCCCTCGGGGAACAAGCCGCGAAGTCCAGGAAAAAGTCGGATTGGATGCCGTGAACCGTATCGACTATTCGCGTGCGATTCCTGATTCGCCGATTCATCGGGGATTTGATCACTTCTTCGGCACGGTGTGTTGTCCAACCAGCGATTGGCTCTACGCCTTTATTGATGGAGATCGTATCCCGATGCCACCGACGCAAATATTAGATAGGGACAAACTGCCTAAACACGAATGGTCCTTTGATTGTCGTGTGGGGATGGTTGCTCCAGGCTTCAATCACGAAGAAGTCGATATGGTGTTTCTCGAAAAGAGTCTCGAGTTTCTCGATACGCACAGCAAAGAAAAACCGCGGAAGCCGTTTTTTCTCTTCCACTCGCTCCAAGCGGTTCACCTTCCTTCCTTTCCCGGAAAAGACTTTCAAGGCAAGACGACGGCGGGGCCTCATGGCGACTTCATCTACCAGTTTGATCATATTGTCGGTCAGTTGATGAATAAACTCGAAGATCTGGGGATTGCGGAAGACACCTTGGTGATCGTAACCAGTGACAATGGTCCTGAAGTAGGAACCGTCATCAACATGCGAAGTAAATACCAGCACGATGGAGCCAGGCCCTGGCGCGGGGTGAAACGCGACAACTGGGAAGGCGGACATCGAGTTCCGATGATCGCTCGTTGGCCTGGAAAGGTGGAAGCGGGATCCATTGCAGATCAGACTGTGTGTCTCACGGATATCATGGCCACTTGTGCCGCGATTGTTGACGCCAAGCTTCCGAATGATGCTGCTGAAGATAGTTTTGATATTCTACCTGTTTTGTTGGGTGAGGCGAAAGATGAGATTCGGGGATTTACTTTGCATCAGACTATCAGTCTCGATCTGGCTATCCGGAAAGGGGATTGGAAGTATCTCGACCACAAAGGATCTGGAGGGAATAGCTACGACCAAGCGAAGCTGAAGCCCTATGCTTTGCCCGACACGGCTCCTAACGCTCCGGGTCAACTATACAATTTGAAGCGGGATCCGGGGGAGACGAAAAACCTCTACTTTGAGCATCCGGAAATCGTTAGGGAATTGAAAAACAAACTCGAGCAATCGAAGAAAAGTGGCCGCAGCGCCCCGAGACGTTTATGACAATAATAAATCGAATATCTGTGTTCTTATTAGGGATGGTTGTGGCCCCCAATTTATCCTGTGCCGGGGATACTAAACCAAACATCGTTTTCATTTTGGCCGATGATCTAGGTATCGGGGATACGGGTACGTATGGAGGGAAACGCTGCCTCATCGATACGCCGAACATTGATGCTCTGGCGGCACAGGGATTGCGGTTTACCGATGCGCATCCGAGTGCATCTGTGTGCGGGCCTACTCGACAAGCATTGATGACCGGGCGGTATCCCTGGCGCTTCGGTCCAGCTGTAAACAGTGGCCCTTGGGGCTTTGTTGGTCCCCAACCCAATACGGAAACGTCTACTCTGGGCAAGCTTCTCAAAAAAACGGGTTATCGTACGGGCTATGTGGGGAAATGGCACCTTGGCACGATCATGACTACCTTGGACGGCAAGACCCAGGACTTAGCCAACGTGGATTTCACCAAGCCATTGAAATATGGGCCGGTGCAATTTGGATTCGACGAAAGTTTCATACTCCCGGGCTCGCTTGATATGTATCCCTACGCTTATGCGCGTAATAATGTCTGGCAGGGTGAAGTCACAGCGCAAAAAGGCTGGAGTGCCTTTAACCGGGTAGGGCCGGCGGAAAAAGATTTCGAAGATCATGAAGTGTTGGAAACGTTCTATCGCGAAGCTGAATCATTTATTGGGAGTCAAGAAAAGGACACTCCCTTTTTTCTCTTCCTGGCCCTCACGGCTCCCCACACTCCAACCAGCCCTGGAGTCAATTGGCGGGGGAAAAGTGAACTGGGTGTATATGGAGACTTTGTGATGGAGGTAGATCATTCCGTAGAGCGAGTCATGAATGCGCTAAAGGAAAGGGGACTGGACCAAAACACCTTGGTTTTGTTTTCGTCAGACCACGGCCCGGCGCCCTATGCGGGAAACATTCTGAAAGCTACTCCGGGACAGATTAAATTGCTGGAAGAGAAGGGACACTTTCCCAGTGGACCGCATCGCGGTTACAAGTTTTCTGTTTATGAAGGTGGATTGCGCATCCCACTCATCGCCTGGTGGCCCGGTGTTGTTCCTAGGGGAACTACTAGTGATGCCTTGGTCGGTCTGAACGATTTAATGGCAACCTTTGCGGAACTAACGGATGTGAAATTGGGATATGACGAAGCGCCTGACTCTATCAGTTTTGCCAAACTCCTCCGCAATCCCGAAGCGACGGGTACTCGACAAAACCTTATTATGCAATCCGTTGTCCCGTTTGTCGTGCGGGATGGAGATTGGAAATTGTGTCTATGTCCTGGAAGTGGAATGCCTGCCGATTCCGAGAATGGTTTTGGCAATGTGCCTTCTCCAGAGGATGCCTGGCGGATGGCTCTTAACCAGTTCTCAGGTAAACCAAAGGAGTCCGACCTGTTTAAGGCACCCTTTGTGCAATTGTTCAATCTGGCCAACGACCCGCATGAAGACCACAACCTTGCGGCTGAGCATCTTGAGCGAGTTAAGCAAATGGTCGCCCTACTCAAAAAGCAGATTGAAAGTGGTCGCAGTACACCCGGGCGAAGACTGAAAAACGATAAAAGTATCAAAATGATCAATCCTATGGAGAAGCGCTTGCCGAACATTGTCCACGACATGTTCCGGTGAGGAACACTTCTTTAGGTATCACTTGTTCCATTTATTGGATTGTATCCGTGTTCATCCTATAAAAATAGATTCGAGATTA
>JAQBYJ010000190.1 GCA_027622555.1 Verrucomicrobiota bacterium | reverse complement strand
CAGGACTCATAGGTCCTCACCTTCAAACAATTTATTTGTTCATTCCACTAAAAATAGCGAAGAACCTAAATAAATTACAACTCCCAGGAGAATAACCACGGCGATCCACAAAAAAACGGGGAGAATAACAGCTAAAAACACAATGGATAAGTTAAGCAGAATTAAAGTCCTTCAATAAAGTTGAATTGTTATAGAATAATTGAATCCTCGACTCAAGAACTCAATCACAACAAATATCCCTCTTCTCAATCATGGTTTCCTTTAAAGTTTTATTCGTTTGTTGGGGTAATATTTGCCGTTCCCCGGCCGCTCATTGTGTTTTTCAAAAGCAGTTGGAAGAACAAGACCTGACTTCCAAAATAAGCTGTGATTCCGCCGGTACCATTGGTATGCACGCTGGCCAACCACCCGATTCAAGAATGCGGGCGGCTGCGGCTCGCCGTTCCATCTCTTTTTTCGGACAATCGCGTAAATACCGTGAAAGTGACTTTTCAAACTTTGACCTGATTCTCGCCATGGACAACCGCAACCTAGCAGACCTGGTTGCCGCCATGCCTCCGGGAGAATCCCGGACCAAGCTTAAATTGTTTGGCCAATTCATCGATCCCGAGAACCCGCCTGAAGTGCCTGACCCCTACTACGGAGGTGGAAAAGGCTTTGATATCGTTTTGGATATGGTGGAAGAAGGCTGCTCAAATTTGATCAAATATATCCTGGAACGGCAGACCATTTAGAAAAAACGATGTGGGCTGCCATTTGCAAAAAGCTGGCTAATAAACTTGGGACTCAGCTTTCCTATAAAAACAATCGTTCGATTGGAGGTGGCTGCATCAACAACACCCAAGCTCTGGAAACAACTCATGGGACCTACTTCGTTAAACTGAATAGTCGAGAGTATCGTTCGATGTTCGAGGCCGAGGCGGAAAGTCTTAAAGCCATAAAACGTTCAAAGACAATCCGCTGCCCTGAGGTTATACTCGTAGATGAAATCGAAGGATTTGCGGTGCTGATACTTGAGTTTATTCCAATGCAAGCAGCGCAAAAAGATAGCATGGAAAAATTGGGAAACCAGCTCGCGAATTTCCATAACCAAACCGATAAACAGTTTGGTTGGCACATCGACAATTTCATCGGCCGCACTCCCCAATTAAATCGGAAAGAGCACGATTGGATTACATTCTTCACGAATCATCGACTCGATTTCCAATTCAACCTGTGCGAAAAGAAGGGTCTATTTTTCACCAGGAAAAAGGAACTGCTTGAAACAATCGATTCATTTTTCGGCGACTATCGACCTATGCCCTCCTTGCTTCACGGAGATCTTTGGGGAGGTAATTTGGGTTTCGATAACAATGGCGAACCGGTGCTTTATGATCCGGCATGTTACTATGGTGATCGTGAAGCAGATTTGGCTTTCACGGAAATGTTCGGCGGATTCTCGGGTTCGTTTTATAATGCCTATCACAATTCGTTTCCGTTACATCCAGGTTACTCGAAACGAAAACGATTGTACAATCTCTACCACGAGTTGAATCATTACTTTCTGTTTGGAGGCGGATATGGCGAACAAGCTCAAGAAACCATCCGCTACCTGCTGGACGGGAGTTGATTATTCAATTTCGTAGATTTCAAACAAGGCAACTCCAGTCGTTCCTCCAACTCCAGAAATCTGAAAAGAATAGGCTCCTTGCTGTATTTGAAATATCCCTGCTGCTTCCTTATCATCCAACAATGACAACCCAAAGCCGGCGATAATTTCGGCATCTGCAGAATCCGACCAATCGTCAATACTCACCACTTGACCCACATTCGGAACCATTTTCAAAATAGGATCCACCAATGTCGATGCAACGTCCGTTAAACCAGGACCAAGGGCCCGAACCAAGACTCCTTTTTCTGCAAGACCGATTACCACCAGGCCACCAATCATCAACTCATCCCCAGACCCGACCAGTCCACGAGTCGAAAGGTTGATCAAGCGACAATCTGAACACCCTTCAGTTGCATCATAGATTTCAATCATTCCCACGGCAGGAAGTTCGTCGATCTCATTACTGAGTATTACAGTGTAGCTTCCCGATGGTAGAGTTGCATAAATCGCACTCTCACGTTCGTCGCCAGGCAGTAGCTGGGTCGCTAGAATAGAATCCAGATTCACCGAATCCATCCAGTCCGTATTAATAATTACAAGTGGCTCGGCTACCAGTGATCTAGTTAATTTCAATTTTGGATCTCTTATAGTACTGGAAATCCCACTACCTTGAAGACTGGGTCCGAGTCCCCGAATATAAAGAGTCATATCGGGACCTTCAGGAATAATAAATCCACCTATCATCACCTCATCATTGCTTCCAACGAGGCCACGTGTAGAAAGATTTACGAAATCGGTGGCTGGCTGTGTTTGAATAGAATCGGAATCCGTAAAAACAATCTCCCCATCGGAGATGGTAGAAACACGATACTCGTAACTGGTTTCCGGAGAAAGAAAACGGTCCAGATAGCTAATTGAATCCTCAGCGATAGTCGTTATTATTTCCCAAGAATCCGAACCTGATTTTCGGCGCTCAATCAGATATCCGGTTTCTCCAATCGACAAGTCCTCCCAGGAAAGAGTTACGCCCCTACTGGTCGAGGTTGAAACAGTCAGGTTAGCCGGTGCAGCAATTTGTGCATCGACAATCAAAGCGGCCACGGTTGAACGGTATTCTTCTCCACCTCCCCTAACAGCCATTTGATAATCTCCGGAATCGTCGAAGGAAACCAAAGACAAATTAAGTGTCGAAGCTGTTTCTCCTGCCAGGTCTTGCCCATCTTTCTGCCATTGAAATAACCAGGTGGCTTCTACTGAACTTACGAATTCGGCGAAGAAACTCACATCAGAACCTAATAACACTCGCTGGCTATCAGGTTCATGTCGAAAATCAAAATATTCCGGAAGATCGGCTGTCATAAGTAATCCGTTGTTTCCGATAACAACCATTTTTCCAACAGCGGTAATTCCATGCCAAAGACTTTCATTGGTAGGAGGAAATCGATCGATCCAGGTCAATCCTCCATCGGATGAAGTTGAGAGTTTCCCGGAAATTCCGGTGGCAATAAAATAACCATTTCGAAATCCAACTCCGTAATAGGCCTCTTCATCTGCGTCTCTTACCTGACTCCAGTCGACCCCGTTCTCGGTTATATAAATTCCACCCAATCGATCCGCATTTACAAAAACTCCATCCCCGAATTCCACGTCACCCGCCATGTTCGAAATCCCTTGAGTTACCAACTTCTGCCAATTTATTCCATCGCTGGAACTATAAAAATCGCTACCGGCACGCGCCAGGAATATTCCATTTCCGAACTCGACATCGTCAAACTGATCATGGCGTTCATCATAAACTTTCGTCCAGGTTCGAGCGTCTTCCGATACCCAGATTTCACCCTGGCTGAATGAATTGGCATCAATACCGCCCACTCCCACGAATAAGCCTAACCCGTATTGGATGGAAAGAATACTAACAGAGGTGGGTAGTTCTACTATTTCCCAATCAACACCATTTTCGGATACTATCAACTGAGGTCCTTCACCACATCCGACAAAAATCCCTTGGGCATGGGTAAGTTGATATAGTCGATTGAGTCCTGGAAAATCCAGCACCCCGACATCCTGAAAATCAGGCGTCCAATGAACCGCGTTCGTTGCCCCAACACTCACAAACTTTCCTTCGGCAAATACAACCTCACTATAATCTACAGCACCTACTTCATCAACAATAGTCCATTGGTCGAGGGGACCATTAAGGTCGTTGTCCTCTACAGTGACGACTGCCTTGTTCGGGATAGCCAACGACTGAAGATCCGTAGCATTCAAATAGAGTAAATGGGTTTCTCGACCTTCCCGCAATTCGTCTTCCGGCGATTGTATGATGATCTCCTTCATTTCTGAATCTCCATCGGCCCATTGAAGATCAAAGGTATGAGAATAATCATGTGCAGCCCCTGGAGTTAAATCCACCACTTGTAATTCAACGCTGACAGCACCCGTCGCACTTCCCAGTCGTTCAACGCCCAAAGGCATCGAATTTCCACCTTCGGTCAGACTTACCTCGCTTGCCGAAAAACGAAACTGGGGGATGTTGCCAGTAATTTGGCCTGCCGTTGCGGCATCGATCATTGCGGAGAGCTCTCCATCCATTCCACGAAACAAAGCATTGGATCCTACATAAACCCCTACGATCAGCCAAGGCTCCGTTTCGCCGGCCCTGGCAATCACGGGACCACCACTGTTTCCCGAGTAACTGTCCAGCTCATCACCACCCGTATAGAGTCGGTTCTCATAGGTATAACCACCGTCAAAGACGAGAGAAGGGACGGGTGTCACGGTTAAGGTGCCTTTTTCCAAGGTCGTATGCACCCTCCACTTTCGGGAGTCCGATCCACTATATTTACCAGAAGGGTACCCAACAACTTCAAAGAAGTTCTTCCCCCCCAGGAAACCAGACTCAGCAGCCTGAGGATGCGCCCGCAATATCCCATGAGGAGTTGCCGTATCGTCACTAAAAACCAGCAATAATGAATCCCGGTTAAAAGCTTCGAAAGGCGATGTGGCATCCCGCCTGTTCTTATCGTATTGGTGCAAGACATCGTCGTAACTTGCAAGGCTCACAACAGAAGCAACATTCTCGAACGATTCACTCTGAGAAGATGACGCAGCAGGATACCATTGCCGAAAAGCCAACCAGGGAGAAGCACCAGCAGGTAGTTCGTCGAGTTCCCCATCCCCATCAACATCCACCCAGGATTCTTTCCAGTAAACATGCGCCGCAGTTAAAACGACACCAGGACCCACAGCCATACCACTACCAGAAAGTAAACTGCTGTTTGCCGTAGATCCGCCAAAAACCCTACCAGCGAAAACATAAGGAGCCATCCCAGCATCACTCGGATCCAGGGGTTCCGATTCTCCGTAGAGAAGCTGAAAACCAAGCAGTGGAATTAATAATACCAAAACTTTTTGGGACCTATGCATCCGTTTTACAATTTCCATGTTCTGGCCAGCCGATTGACTGTGTTGGTTATTTCGTCCTTAAATTCCGGGTACCGGTCTTCATTTAACCAAACAGACAATTGGTTGTATGCAGCGACGCTTCGCTCGCGCATAACCTCCCGGGGTATCAATAAAGAACCGGTTATCAGGTTAAATGAAAAAGTGGAATTAAAGTTTGGAAATGTTTGTAGAAACGTTCGTTTCTCCTCTTCTGAAAAAGCCTGGGTATCCAAATACCTTTCAGCCACCGCCATTTCATTGCTATTAATTGGATTCACTCGAGCGATCAAGGTGGCCCGAAATCCAGACGAGGCGTTTAAAAAATCAGGATGCTCTACCAAGTAGTTGGCTCCAACTGCGGCATGCTGCTGAAAGAACCGGTCAACCGAGATGGTTGCGGCATGACCGACGGCACGGTTGGGTGGCTCGGTCATTAATTCACCCAATCGTTCAATGCTTGCTAATTGCCCAGCTTGGACAACCGCATCAAATGCGTGCAAAAACGAAAATGTGGGTTCTTCCAGCCAGGTCTCCCGAAGCAGAAGCTCCTGCACTTTGGTATTTAAAAATTGCTCATCCGACCGCGAAGCCCCGTGACGCGATAAGGTTCGTAATGAAATGGCCCACTCATCGACCTTCTCCGAAGCATTTAAAATGGCCTTGCCGACTTCCACAGCCAACGCCGGATCCAATTTCTCCAACCTATCCAGCAGAGCTGTCCGGAATGTGGGGTAGGATTGTAGAAACCCATCTGCACCCGGGGAAAATCGTCCGAAGGCAAACGCATCAACACCACTTTCCAGAACGGCTTGAACGGACTTGGCGGCGATTTCAGAAGGTTCGTTGTCCAACCAGGTAAATAGTCCTTTTATAACCGCCTGCCCCTCAAGCTCCCCGTGTACTTGTTTCAGCGTTTCCAATTCGCCCAACAACCGAAATCGCAATTTATCCTCAAGCGATGTGAGATCACTTGCCGGGGATTCTTTTGAAGAACCGAGAGAAGTTTGAAGTAGACCTGGCTTCGTTGGTCTTTCTTCAGTTTCTTGGGAAGGACGAAACGATTGAGGGATAAGAAACCAAGCAAGCAGTATGAAAAAGAATACCGCCGATATCAGGATTTTTGGCTTCATAAGACTGCACATAGCTAAGAATACGAGTGAGGATTCCCTTAAAGATTCAATTTAAGTTCAATTATTGACGACTTTTTTCCCAAAGACAAAGAAGACTCCGGCAGTTAACAAGGGAAACATAACAAAAAAGAACCACAGCGGAAGCCCCATTCCAATGGCCAGGTATCCGCATCCGGCGGCCATAATCATCACAGACAAAGCATAGACAATCTGCGTACTCACGTGGTCGATATGATCGCAACCCGAGGCTATAGACGATAGAACAGTCGTATCGCTTATAGGGCTACAATGATCCCCGAAGATCGCACCGTCCAAAATCGCAGCGGAGGTCAGCCAGAAATAGATGTTCGTTTCACCATCATAAGCTCCCAGACTGTACGCCAGCGGCAATAAGACAGGAATCAGTATGCCCATGGTTCCAAAACTGGTACCTGTTGCAAACGCCATTCCGGAAGCGATACAGAAGGTCAAAAGAGGCAACGTCCAAACCGGTAATCGATCACCCAATAATGAAAACAGGTATTTGTCCGTGTGGAGGCCCGTGGTGCAAATCTCCTTCATTCCCCATGCCATGATTAGGATAAACGCCGCCATCCATAAGGTTGGAAAGGCCTGCAAATATGCCTTCATTGCATTTTTCGGAGTTAGTACACGACTGATTGAGGATAACAGGATCGCCCAAACACCTCCGGTAAGTGCAGCCAAAGCAAGGATTATCATGGATCCCGACTCGCCATACCTGGGATTCGTTGCATAGCCAAACGCCTCCCGCCAATGCGTGAGCGATCCAAAGGAAAAGGGTACACCTTCCCCCAACATTCGGAAACGACCCACTAATAATATGCCCACAAATATGGCGCTAATTACCCAAATAATTGGCAAGGCAGCATTCCTGGCCAATCGTCGCTGACCCTCCTCGGGCTCGAGGATTTCATTTTTTTCTTTAACAATCAGGGTTGCGCCTTCACGGAGAACTTGACCGGTTTCAGCCGCCCGTTTTTCAGCATGGTACATGGGACCGTAATCCCGGTCCGAGATCGCACAGACA
>JAQBYJ010000189.1 GCA_027622555.1 Verrucomicrobiota bacterium | reverse complement strand
CTGCGGTTTTCAAACTTTCCCTTCAGTCACCGACCCCGAAGCAAGCAACGGGGAATAACAAGTTTAAATTAGAGGAATTCACAACGGCCTGTTATTTTGAACAGAAGATAGCTGAGGAAACAGAGAGGTATCAGGAGCCAACAGATAAGAACAATGAGTAAGTATTACAGAATTAAGCACCAGAGAAGCTTTCTGAAAGAAGCATACATTGTCGGTCTTCTGGCACTACTGGGAGTCACAGCGGCCTGGTCTCAATCTCCGAGCCAATCGCCCAACATCCTCTTCATCTACCTCGATGATCTAGGCTATGGCGATGTGAGTTTCTCGAACCCGGAATCGAAGATCCCAACACCTCATATCGACCGCCTGGCCCATGAGGGAATCTCGTTCACCGATGCCCATGTTGCGGCCTCCGTTTGTGGCCCGAGCCGTTACGGCCTGCTGACGGGTCGCTATCCGTGGCGCCGGGGTAAAGGCGGCACCAGCAATGGCGCAAAATTCCGCGACCTGTTTATCGAAAACGGACGGATGACTGTGGCATCCCTGTTAAAGCAAAAGAACTACAACACCGGTCAGTTCGGAAAATGGGGACTTCGGCACAATTACTCGGAGGCAGTCCTACCGGGCAAGTCTCCAGGGGACCTGGATGCCTACGATTTTAAAAAAAAACGGCTCATGGGTGCGCAATTGGTAGGCTTTGACTACTCCTGGTGCATCACCTACCTCGACAAGGAAGACAGTAATATCAAGAGCCAGTTTGAGAACGGCAGCCCGCTGGATTCAACGCTTGCCCCAACCGACCCTTTCCGATGGTTGCCAGACAGCGCCAACAAAGTGGTCGAGTATTTGGAAAGCTATGCCGGAAAAAAGATAAACCCGAAGTTTGGAATAGATCCTGAACAACCATTTTTTATCTACTGGGATCCACCCAGCCCACACGAACCGATCGTGCCGAACAAGGCGTTTACCGGCACATCCGGCGCCGGCCTGTATGGTGATTTCGTCGTAGAGATTGATCACTATATTGGAGACTTGCTTGACGCGCTGGACCGGCTGAATCTCACAGAGAACACCTTGGTCATCTTCGCATCGGATAACGGTCCGGATTCAACCTCCTACGAACGGGTCAAGACCCATGAGCACTACAGTATGGGACACCGGCGCGGCATTAAAACGGACATTCTGGAAGGCGGCCACCGTCTGCCGTTGGTCGTGTGCTGGCCTGGCATGATTCAACCGGACCAAACAAGTGACCAACTGGTGTCCTTCACGGATTGGTTTGCTACCCTTGCCGAACTAACCGGACAATCGATTCCTGCGGGTGCCGGTGAGGACAGCCTCAGCTTCCTTGAGCTTCTGTTGAAGGGAAGCCTGAAGCAGCCCTATCGCGAAAACATGATACATCACACCCCAGGTGGAGAATTTGCCGTCCGCCAAAAAGACTGGATCTTCATAGACCATGGGCCGCCAGAATCTAGCGAGCCGGAATGGTTTCGCGAGGAGCGCAAGGTTAAGCCGCACTCCTTCCCAGGGCAGTTATATAATTTGAAAGACGATCCCACCCAGTCCATCAATCTCTACGGAGAATATCCGGAACGAGTCCAGGAAATGAAGTCCCTGTTGAAAGAGGCAAAAAAAATAAATCCATGACATTTCGCACCGTAAAGTTTGCCCTATTCCTTATCGCCTCGATTTCCATGGCACATGCCCAGCCCTACTTCGGCAACGGAATAAAGATCGGTGAAACAACAGACGATTCGACTATGGTTTGGCTAAGGCTGACGGAGCGAACTGAACCTAAGTGGAACGGTTTGAAATGGCTTGGTGAGGACGATGTTAATTTTGACGTTGGCGAAAACGGAGAAAAACAATTCCCCGAGGGAGCTAAACTTGCAGACATGGCGGGAAGTTTATCCGGTTCACCAGGAAGCGTCAGGTTAAGCTGGTGGCCGGAACGTCGACCGGATTCTAAAGCCCAGACCGATTGGTTGGCGGTCGATTCGAACCGTGATTTTACCCGCCAGCTGATGCTCGAGAATCTGAAGCCGGATCAAAGCTATGAACTAAAAATCGAAAGCCGTTCCGTTCAAGGCACCCTTGGGCAGGCCATTTCGGGCACTTTTCGAACAGCTCCAGGTTCCACTGTTAGCGAGCCTCTCCGTTTCGTAGTTGCCACCTGCCAAAGTTGGAAGACGCGCGACAAGGACACCGCCGGTCTACAGATTTATGACCAAATGCAGGAACTGGATCCCGCATTCTTCGTTCACCTCGGTGACATCGTCTACTACGACAAGGGAAGCACCGGAGGAGACGTGGATGCCCGCACCCCTGCCCTGGCACGATTTCATTGGAACCGCTGGTATGGCTGTTCGGATATCGTAAATTTCCATCAACGCATACCGAGTTTCTTCATCAAGGACGACCATGACACAGTCACCAATGACAGCGAACCTGGGATGCACGTTGGAGAACTCACCTGGGTAAAAGGGCTTTCCATTTTCCGCGAGCAAGTCCCCATCGGGCAACCCACTTATCGCAGTCGTCGCTGGAGTAAAGACCTACAATTCTGGATCGTCGAAGGCCGAGATTTCCGCAGTTCCAATGACATGCCGGATAGTGAAGACAAAAGCATTTGGGGAGCAGAACAAAAGGCGTGGTTCAAGGAAGAGGTTCTCGCCTCCGACGCTCCGTTCAAGGTGTTGTTCTCACCTACGCCCATCGTCGGTCCCGACAAACCTAATAAGCGTGATAATCACGCGAATGCCAACTGGAGTCACGAAGGGAACGAGATCCGAAAATTTTGCGCCGAAAACAATGTGATCGTCGTCTCCGGCGACCGTCACTGGCAATACCACAGCATCGATGACGAAACCGGCGTGCACGAATTCTCATCCGGCGCTACCTCCGATGCACACGCGGACGGCTTCAGCCTGGGTCAAAGAACTAAAGAGCACCAGTACCTCGCTATCATCGGAGGATTCCTAAGCGCTGAAATCAATCCGGGAAACGATAATCCTCAACTCACCTTCAGGCACCACCGCGTCGATGGCAGTGTAGCTTACGAATACTCCTTTCCTTCGCGAGATTAAGAAGTCTTAGTGGTGCTGGATGTTCACCAAGGTAATTGGATACTTAATAACCGAAGAAATGGAGGTATAACCAAATGAACAGATCCGCACTTCTTTTCCTATTCGGCCAGAACGCTTACAACCCATTCATCCACGCGCTGCTCGAGGATATCCAACGGCATCATTCCGCCACTCAGCACCGTATCATGAAAGCTCTTGATGTCGAACTTGTCACCCAGTTTGGCTTGGGCGTTTGTTCGTAGATCGAGGATCTTGAGCATTCCTACTTTGTAGGCGGTCGCTTGTCCCGGCCAGACGATATAACGCCGCACTTCGGAACGGATCTGACCTTCAGCTGCTGGTGAATTATTCTTGAAATAGGCTACGGCCTCTTCCTCGGTCCAGCCTTTGAAATGAACGCCCGTATCGACGACCAGACGGATGGCGCGCCAGATCTCCGTGGTCAGACGCCCGAAGTCAGAATATGGATCTTCGTAAGCGCCCATCTCCTTGGCCAACAGTTCCGAGTAAAGACCCCACCCTTCCCCATAAGCGGTAAATTGTGCCTGTCTCCTGAATTTCGGTACACCGGTCAGTTCCTGCGCAATCGAGATCTGCATGTGATGACCGGGGAGACCCTCGTGGTAGGCGATGACTTCCAACTGAGGGATCGGCATCGCCCCCATGTCAATCAGGTGGGCGTAATAGACACCGGACCGTGATCCGTCAGGTGTGCCAGGGGAATAGTGTTGTGCTGCGCCCGGTTGCTCACGGAATGCCTCAACGCGTTTTACGACGAGATCTGCTTTCGGCAGGATGCCGAAATAGTCCGGCACTTTCGTTTCGATATGGTCGAGATGTGCGGTCGCGGTATTAATATATGCCTGCCGTCCCTCATCTGTGTTTGGAAAATAAAACTGTTTATCCTCACGGACGAAATTAAAAAACTCCTGCAGCGAACCGACAAAGCCAACCCTTTTTTTAATGGCTTCCATCTCACCCTTAATGCGGGCCACTTCATTCAGGCCGAGCTGGTGGACTTCGTCCGGAGTCATGGTCGTTGTTGTAGAATTAGCAAGTTGATTGGCGTAGTAGGCCTGACCGTTGGGGTTCTTGCCGACACCGGTTGCGATTTCGTCGCTATTTGGGCGATCCTTTTCGAACCAGCTGATCAACGCCTGGTAAGCCGGTCCCCACTTCTCAACCAACGCCCTGCGTGAACCTTCTTTCAATGTATCCGCTTTCGCCTGGTCAATTGTTCCAGCCTCGAGCAAGGCATCGACTTTCTTCTGTACGTCGGTCCAAACCGGGCTATCACCCTCACCTTCGAACGGCGCGCCCGTAATCAGCCCGCGCGATTGTTCAATAACCCCATCGTAGGCAAAGCGCGGAGGACGTGATCCAGCCGCTGCGTTCAGTTTCGCAGACTCGAGCAACTGGCCGAGCCCGCGCGCACAGCCACCAATCCGAGCGATATAGGCCTCCATATCAGACGCTTCGTCGACCTTATGGAAGGCGATCAGGAACTGTGCCATAAACGCCTGCATGCCCTGCATCTGTGTGAACACATATTGGTTACGCCGAAATTTATTCGCTGAAGCAGCCCGTTCATATTGATACACCCAGATGTCGTAAGAGGTTTTTGCTTCCGGCGTTAGTTTGTTGCGATCGAAATTCGTTTTCAAAGCTTCGACGGTCAGACGATGCCACTCGAGTTGTTCATCCTGCGCCTCTTCCGAGAAGTCGGTGACTTTATCATAATCTTTCTTGTCGCCAAGGAAGGTTCGCCGGTTGTGATTGAAGTCGAGTTGCTCTTCAAACCGTGCATCGAACCATTCATTGATTCGCGCAGTTTTCGCAGCGATTTCTTCGGCAGTCGGCATACTCTGCTGTCCGCAAACAGCCAGGGCCGTTGTTGCCATTAAAAAAACTAAAATCAGGCGCATATATGACTCCTTACAGGCAGATATTTGTTAGCAAGGATGATTCGCTTGATCCAATGATCGGCAAACAAAATGCTTTGGAAATGAAAATCCATACACTAAACTGATCCTGTCGTTCGACGCACTCAAAAACCGATCGAATACAAGGTCTCGCTACGAGCTTGGCCATCGTAACTGGCGGCACGAACCAGGATACGATCACGGGAGATAACAGGCGTTGCAAATCGTCGCCCAGCTGGTTTTTCACAACGAGCTCCAATTGTTCAGGATTGGGTTTTATAACGAAGACCTTCCCTTCCTCGTTGGCGTGGGAGATATGTCCGTCAGCCAATACCGCTGAGGACAATAAGAAAACCTCGAGCTTTGACTCCTGACTATAGGAAATCAACAGGGAGGCAGGAACTGGAGATCAATAACGAATCTGCATGGCAAAACAACCCGATCAAGGTTTAACAACCGAGCCGTCCATGCCTCGGACGTTGGTCCAGTCCGCATTGTGATAGTCATCTACTAACGGATACTTCGCCGCGATCTTTTCATCGATATCAATACCTAATCCCGGTGTATCGGAACCATAGAGATATCCTTTTCGCTGCGTTGCCGTACCTGGCATCATTTCATGAATCAACTCAGGGAATTCATGTTCCTCCTGAATACCAAATGACGGTATGGTCAAATCCACGTGGTAAGCGAGTAACTGATTAATAGGGTCATTTTCTCCCCCTTCCTGAAAAGCGGTCCGCACACCAAATTGCTCACACAAAGCAGCAATCTTTTTTGCCTGGGTAATTCCACCGATCATACCTACCCGGCTTCGAAAGAAATCGACCAAGCCGTTTGTGATTAGCGGCCGCCATTCGAGGGGATGGGTAAACAGTTCCCCCATGGCCATAGGCGTTGTGGTTTGAGCACGAATTTGTTTGAAATAGTCTATCTGCTCAGGAGGAAGAATGTCCTCCACAAAAAACATCCGCACAGATTCTAGACGCTTGGCCAACTGCAGGGCAGCCGACGGAGTCAGGTGTTCATGCACGTCGTGGAGTAACTTTACTTCCCATCCAACTTCATTGCGCACATGCTCAAACAATTCGGGAATTGTTTTGACATACAACTCTTCGTCGAAGGCTTTCCCATTGTATCCACTTTCCGGACGACTCCCTTCGCCCGGGGCAATATAACCTCCGCCACCATAGCCGCCCATTTGCAGACGGACATGGCGGAATCCTTTGTCGAACCATTGCTGAACTGCTTCGGCACAGGATTTAAAATCCGAACCTGAAGCATGGGCATAGAGCGGAACCGCATCTCTAACTTTTCCACCGAGAAGCTCATAAACCGGAAGCCCTGCCCGTTTCCCCTTAATGTCCCACAAAGCAGAATCAATAGCTGCCTGAACAACATTTGTGATCGGACCGTTTCTCCAATAGGATCGCACGTAAGTCGATTGCCACATGTCTTCGATACGATCAGCATCCTTTCCGATCCAGAAAGGTATCAGGTGTTTTTCCAAGGCCGCTTTGGCCGCCCAAGATAGATACCGATTATTAGCCGACCCCACTCCGTACAAGCCCGGTTCATTCGTATATACTTTTACGAAAACCCAGGAATACCGTTTGTGCGGACTAGTCGCGATCACCTTGATATCGGTAATTTTGAGTCTTGGTTCTCCCACGGTTTCAGCCGCATACAGATTTGCAGTGCGAATCATCCAGGGAGCAATGAGACAGCTTTTTAGAAATTGAGAACGGTTCATGATGGCATATTATTTTTCATGTCCAAGCGCGTTGAGGTATCGGGGTAAATTAAATTTAAATTGAATCAGCGGGTGTGGGCTACGAAAAGCATAATTCACAAATACCAAGGGTTTAATGCATGATTTTTTTGAGAAAATTCAGTACGAACTAAACGAAAAGCCACTTAATACTCCTTTTATCACCCATCCCAAAATCATGGCAGGAGGAAATTTGAAGCTCGAACTATGTGAAAAACCTAACCACAATTGGGGAGTGGAGTGGCAGCAGTGACTCTCCAGGTAAATGCGCATACGAAAGATCCGAATCACCCCGATGTGCAACCGGACAGAAAACCGGACGTTAACAGTGGCTCCTACACTTAAATTTCCTGAATTATTAGCATCGCCGCGTTTTTTAGTTTTTGTCCTAAAATCGAGTTCAATTACACTACATACAATTGGCCTGTATTT
>JAQBYJ010000188.1 GCA_027622555.1 Verrucomicrobiota bacterium | reverse complement strand
AACAAATCGCTGGTCAGGTCGTTTTTTTACGCCCCAAGTGTAGCCTATGCTAAGGACTAGTCAGTAAGTCTCAACTTGAACTTCGCGCCGGTGACTCCCGACGAACCCTCATCGACCTGTGTCAGGTGGTATTCAACCTCAACGAATTCATTTACCTTAACTAACCGAACGTTCCCATGTCACTCTGCAATAATCAGTCTTCTCACGGAAATGATCCCTTCGTATTCAGCAGACGGGAGATGCTCAAACGATCGGGTGCTGGCTTCGGCTTGCTGGCCCTATCGGGGCTTCTAGGCAACGACGGTCTGCTTCGGGCGGCCGGATCGGGCAATTTTAAAAGTCCGCTTGCACCCAAGCCACCTCACTTTGCTCCGAAGGCACGTTCGGTTATCTGGCTCTTTCAAGAGGGTGGTCCGAGTGGGTTCGATCTTTTCGATCCGAAGCCCGCGCTGGAACGCTATCACGGTCAACGTCTGGCGACGAAAGTCGAGCCGTTCTTCGGCAACCTCGGGCCGATCATGCGCTCACCCTACACATTCAAACAGTATGGACAGAGTGGGACCTGGGCGTGCGACCAGCTTCCGCATACCAGTCAGATCATTGATGAGCTCTGCCTGATAAAGTCCTGTCAGGCTGAATCGAACAGCCATGCACCGGCCATGTATCAGATGAACACCGGTTTTACCCGGCCGGGATTTCCGAGCGCAGGCGCGTGGGCAAGTTACGGCCTCGGCTCAGAGAGCCAGGACCTACCGAGTTTTGTTGTGATGCCAAAGGTGGATGGAACCAAGGGTGGTGCGCTCAATTGGGGTGCCGGTTTTCTTCCCGGTTCGAATCAAGGGACGCTGTTCCGGTCAGGTGACAATCCCATCCTCAATCTCCGTCGTCCAAAGGATGTAACGGATGAGCAGCAGCGTCGCCAGCTCGATATTTTGCGTGCACTCAACGAGGCGCACTACGAGCGCAATCCCGCCGAGCGCGACCTCGAAGCTCGCATCGCCAGCTACGAACTAGCTTACAACATGCAGTTTGCCGCATCCGATGCAGTCGACCTTGCCAGTGAGACTGAGGAAACCAGGCAACTCTACGGCATGGATCAAAAGGACAGTCGTGACTACGGTTCCAAACTACTTCTCGCCCGCCGACTGGTCGAACGAGGCGTACGTTTCATCCAGGCCTATCCCAATGACCAGTGGGATGCACATGGTGACCTCCAAGGCAACCACGGTACATTGTGCCGAATGACCGACAAGCCGGTTGCCGGTCTCATCGCGGACCTCAAGCGCCGCGGTTTGCTGGACACGACCCTGGTGGTCTGGGGAGGTGAATTCGGACGACTCCCACAATCTCAAGGGACCAATGGAGGTCGCGATCACAACCCGGATGGATTTCTCATGTGGATGGCCGGAGGTGGTGTGCGTCCCGGTTTCCACTTCGGCGCAACCGACGAGATCGGACACATGGCCGTCCAAGACCCTGTCACCGTACCGGATGTCCATGCGACTATCCTCCACCTTCTTGGTCTGGATCACAAGCGACTCACCTACTTGCATAACGGTCGCAATTTCCGACTCACTGATGTTTCTGGTAACGTAATAGACAAGATTATCGCCTAGGCCTCACATGCAGCATTCATCGAGAGGAAAATGCAATGAGTACTATGAAAATGAAGGCGCTCATTAACCGGCACCTGGAAACGCTTTAAATCAAAATGCTCTTCATCCTCCTCCAACTCCGACGACTCGAACTTCGTAAACGAAGTGGTCGCTACTTCCTGTACGCAATAGATGGGGGAAGCCAAACAGGGTCATTCCTTGAAACGTGAATAATCCACGTGCTTCCAAAGCTTGGGCACACCTCCGCAGACTTCAACAGACCAACGGGCGCAAACGTAAGACCGCCACGCCTCGTGCCGTAGGTACACTTGATTAGGCGGACTACTACTCCAAATGCTCTATTACCATCAAACGTTTCTCTTTTTCACAGTTGGTCGTCATCGTCAAAAACCTTGGACATGTGAAAGCGGGCGAAATACTCCTCTTTGATATGCGTATTTCCGCTGAGATAATTTTAAGAACGCCTCTTTCCCGAACCTTCACAATTCTTGCGGGATTGACTGCAATACTTCTGCTACAGCCAAGTTGCTCAAAACAAACAACCGACTATACGGCTCTGGTGGCTGAGCTCGAACTCGCAGAACTAGCCACAACCTTCAACGAGGAAAAAACCAAGCGTCTTGCGCCTAAAAACACAGATCGCTTACCACTGGTCGACCGACAATCGGCAGCCCTGCTTGCTAGCCTGGGACTCACCGGCAACCGGGCGGACATCCTGGGTCTATGGACGACACACCCTATTTATCTGAAACTAAACAAAGTTGAGGAGCCCGCATGGCTGACTTTGAGGAAAGGCACGGTGATGGATTTCGCGAGTCGCCTGACCAAGCCACTCGAAGCCTCGATATCGACAGGTTACAACATTGTTCCCGGAAGTCTCTGGCCGCAATTCGATCCCGACCGGACTGTGGTCTATGGGCACAACGATTGGAAGCATGCCAAACAACTGTGCGCCCTTTTGCATTCAGAGGGACTCAAACCATCCATCACAGTCCTTCAGAAACAATCGGCCTTTATTTATAACGATGATTGGGGAGAGCCCACCATCCCACTGGTGCCGCTTAAAAATGGAAAACGGTTAGTCGTTGGAGTGGAGTTTGATCTGTTTCTCGAATTCGAAGAAAAGGAGGACGTGGAACGATTTGCCGAACTGGTCACTCGCTTTGCTAAAAAAGACTCACCCGATGAAGCTGGTTTAATCCACGATGCCTGGTGGCAACCGTTTTATCGCACGTTCATCCCCACCACATTCGGACAACCACTCACGGTAATGCTCGTACAGTACCAAGGCTATCGGGCTAACCTGATTTCTCTTCCGAAAGATGCGTCCGAGAAAATTAAGCAGATTCAATCATTGGATCCTGACTGGACCGTCGAACCGGTCACGATATGGGTCAATCCCGCCTTTTACAGATTCCAGCTCGGAGATTATCGCTGAGATCGTGCTGAATGGGTCATTCCTTGAATCGTGAATAACTCGCATGCATCCATATTTTGGACACACTGCAGACGTCAGAATTCCACTCAACTCTCCAAATGACTTGCCTCTCGGGTTAAGGGTATCTGGAGTGCGGTGAAAGAACGCCAACAAACTGACTAAGAAGTGCAGGAAGCCATCCAACAACTTTTCACACCGACCGGGCTATTTCTAATACTACTCGGTACCTCGCTTGGTATTTTTGTGGGAGCTGTCCCGGGATTGACCGGCACCATGCTGATTGCCCTGGTACTTCCGTTGACTTATGGAGCGGATCCTCAATACGCGCTCACCTTGCTCATCAGTATCTATGTAGGGGCGGTAAGCGGGGGAATGATCACATCCATCTTGCTTCGCATGCCAGGAACGCCGGCCTCCATAGTGACGACCTTCGACGGCTACCCCATGGCCCAAAAAGGCCAGGCGGAACGAGCGCTGGGACTCGGGGTGATGTCATCGTTTGTCGGGGGCCTGATTTCCTGGGGATTCCTTGTAATGCTGGCACGGCCCATTGCTCTGTTATCTACAAAGTTTGGACCGTTTGAATATTTCAGCCTGGTTTTGATGGCCCTGGTTTTGATCGCGAGCCTTGGAGGTAAGTCTGTTCCCCGCTCCTTGTTTTCAGGCTTTCTGGGAATCCTGCTCTCCATGCCGGGTATAGCTGCTGCAACCGGGGAAACGCGCCTAACCTTCGGTATCGAGGAGCTGCTTGATGGCTTTAAATTGCTCCCGGTGCTCATTGGTCTTTTTGCGGTGAACCAAATTTTTCGGGACATCATGGATATCAAGAAAGAGAACACGATGAAGGCCATTGAGACGAAAGGAGTCTCGATCAAATGGAGGGACTTCACCCACCACTGGTTCAACCTGATACGTTCATCCGTCATTGGGACATGGATCGGGTTGTTGCCGGGCATCGGGGGGAACATTGGATCGGTCACGGCCTATACCGTAGCGAAAAGTTCTTCAAAAAACCCCGAGAAATTTGGGACCGGCTGTGAAGATGGAGTTGTCGCGGGCGAGGCGGCGAACAATGCGACGATCGGCGGTGCCTTGATTCCTTTAATCTCGATGGGGCTGCCGGGATCGGTGGTGGAAGCCGTACTTTTAGGTGCCTTGGTGATTCATGGTTTGCAACCCGGCCCACGCTTGTTTGAAGAACACCCCGTTATGGTTTATACGATTATGGGTGCCATGTTCCTGGCCAATATTGCGATGGCAGTGATCATGATTGTTTCCATGCGAGGCCTCGCCAAAATTTCTCAGATCCCAAGAAACTATCTACTACCGGTTATTCTTATATTTTGTGTGATAGGCTCGTTCGCGCTCTCCAATCGCTTGTTCGATGTCTGGGTGATGCTCGGTTTCGGTGCCCTGGGTTTTCTTTTGGAATCAAAAAATATTCCACTTGCTCCCTTCGTGATCGGTTTCGTCCTTGGGCCCATTGCCGAGGAGAATCTCACATCGGGACTCATATCAACAAACGGATCCTGGCTTCCCATAGTCACCCGCCCTATCCCACTGGTATTTCTTTTGGTAGCTCTCACCATGTTGATGCTTCCATTTTTACGGAAACAATTGTCGAAAGCTTCAACCCCCCTTAGTCGCTGAATGAAAACCTACCGAGTTATTCTTTCAGTTGTTTCAACCATCCTGATCTGCCTCCTGCTTTTCTGGCGACTTTCGAGCCTGGGAGGAAATGGGAGTACCGCATTTCCCAATCACCCGATTCAGGTGGTCGTCCCCTATACGGCAGGAGGTGGTACCGATACCTTCGCACGCATCATTCAGAAATCGATAGCATCCCAAGGAGTTCTTCCGCAACCCCTGGTAATTATCAATCAACCAGGCGGAGGTGCCACCATTGGATCAAGATTCGTTCTGGGGTCTCGACCAGATGGATACCGTATTCTTTGTCATCACGATGCTCTCCTAACCTCCCAACTATCCGGCACCGTTACTTTTGGCCCGGATGATTTTACGCCGATTGCGCAAACAGGAAACCTGACAACCCTCGTTGTAGTTCGGGAAGACTCTGCCTTTCATGATTTGTCGACCTTACTGGAAGAAGCGGCAGCCAAACCCAAGAGCATACGTTTCGGAGCAGACGTCGGATCCCCAGCATATTTTAATGCCAAAGTGATTGAGCAGTCGAAACCCGGAGCCGAGGTTAACTATATTTCAAGCGGTGGTGGTCAGAAACGTTTTACCCAACTACTGGGCGGCCATCTCGATGCAGCCATATTTTCCATTGGCGAGTACACGGCTTATCGCGCTTCGGATGGGACACCTCCGGATCAAAATATCAAAGCGATTGCGGTACTCGATGGAAGCCGGACCAGTACTCTCCCCAACGTGGAAACAGCCGCTGAACAGGGAATTCCAATCTACTCCGGAAATGCCTATTATTTCTGGGCACCCAAAGGAACTCCTCAAGCGGTGATCGATCAGCTGGCTGATATGTTGCAAGCCACCATGGCAGACCCGGAGGTTATCGCTGGATTAGAGCAACAATCCGTTGGTCTTGATTTTCGGAAAGGAAAAGAACTCGTCGATTACCTGGACAAAAAAAAGAACGAGCTCGGAAACTTTAAAACAGAAGCCTCACCCGATCTTCCTAATTTCCCCGCATGGTTAATAGCGATTGTTGCCGTACTCGGAATTCTTGTCATAATCGGCAAGCTTCGTAACCCGGATGACAAAGCCGAAGGAACTTCGAAGAGTGCACCCATGGCCATGGTTGCCGCGGCAATCATGATAGGGTACATCGCGAGCCTTCAAGTTGGATTACCCTATGGGTTGGTGACTGCACCTGCTTTATTTTTGCTGGGCGCCACACTCTCGGAGTGGCAACGACCTCGAATGGTCTCAATCGCCCAAATGGCACTGCTCTTTGCGCTCGGTTCGGAATATATTTTTACGACCGTGTTTTCGGTTCCTCTACCGTAAAAGAGGGACTCACACATTATCTGTTCAAAGCGGCCACCAACTCTTCACGTAATTCTTAAGATATTCGTCGTAGTCGTAGTACCAGCGAAACCGTAAGGAAACACCGATGTCCTCATCCGTTTCTTCAATAATTGGGATGTCCAATTTTAAACCCACATCCCAGTTACCCGGAACGAAAAATCCTTTGCGAAATTCTTCAGTTGGGAACCAGGTAATACCCGGAGAAATTATAACTTCATGTACTTCGTTGAACGCACGCTTGTACTCCCGGGTCCCTACCCAATCGACATAGTCCGCAGCCACGGGAGTCCGACCATCGAAAAGGCTGGTCCGGTATTCCAGTTCAGCCGAGTAGCGAAAATTGCCGCCTGGATAGTAAATAACCCCGGGACGTAAGAAAATACGGTCCTTGGGTCGAGGACTAACCGGATTAGAAGTAAAGGGCGAAGTCCCGACTAATTCGTAGGCAACGTTCAGATATACAAGCTTCGCTGGGTCATCGCTCAACTCTCGACTGATTGAAACAAAAGGCTCATATCGGGCCCAGCCATCTGTCACTTCCAGAGGTGGATTTGACCATGGCATATCGGATTTGAATCCCACAGAGACGTTATACTCGCTATCGGCAACGCTCCACCAACTGTATTTTCCCCCAAGTCTCAGGTTATAAGTACCCCAACTTCCTCCACTATTAAACGGATTCGGGAAATAGGTGCCGATATCCACAATTCCTTCGAAGTGGTTACTGAAACTATACTCTAACCCTATCGGAAAACGAACATACTCATCCTCAAAAAAGTCCCCAAATTTTGGATTCAAGCGTAAGCGGTAATTCCCTTTCCGAAAGAAGGAAGGCAGGCCTGTCTCAAACAGGTCACTGAAGACGCGATTGTCTACGAAGGTATTTCTGGCCTCGGTTTGTTCAGCGGTTTCCTCGACTCGCTGGTTGGGATTCCCGGAATAAGGATTCCCCCGATTGACACGATTGGGCACAGGAACCTCCTGCCCTACCAAAAGGATCGAGGTACTCAGCAAAATCAGGAGGGAGCAATATTTATTAGTGACAAACATGAGATGAAAGCGACCTAGGGCTAAAACCTGAGGACATGCCTAATTCAACAAAGTGGCGAGGAATTCAAAAAATATTTCATAACTTGAACCCACTTGTCGAACCTTCAAGCCCCCTGAATCACGCTGACAGTCCTGGAGTCTTTTTAGTGAGCCTAGTCTTTGGGGATAAACTTGAACTTCTGACCACCCACACTGGCCTCATACATCAGTCCGCCCTTGGCTAGACCCTGTTCGAAAAGCCGCTGGTTGTCCGTAAAATGCGCATGATAAAGTTTTGGAAAACCAGTA
>JAQBYJ010000187.1 GCA_027622555.1 Verrucomicrobiota bacterium | reverse complement strand
AAATACAGGCCAATTGTATGTAGTGTAATTGAACTCGATTTTAGGACAAAAACTAAAAAACGCGGCGCGTTTTTGCACCTCATAAAAACTACCTCCTTTTATAATAATATATAGCCCGAAAGCTGGTGTTTGTTTTTCCAATTCAATACGACTTTGTCGATATCTTTGTTTCTTTTGGAAGCTTGTTTATTCGCTAATAAAGCGAATCAGAAAATACTGAGCGATTATCCAGGCCAAAATTTATTTTCTCGGATTTCCAGGATACTTCATGCCTGAGCAGCATTTCTGGGGCACCCGGTGTTTCCGGTTACGCGGAGCATGAATATCGAAGAAGCGGCGAAGCAGGCTCCTGATCCATTGATGGCGGTAGTAGCCGTGGCTGAAAAAGATTACCCAGCTGTTATGGAAACTATTTCGGATGTTTTGCGCGATCGACTTGTTTTTATTCAGAACGAGTTGTTACCGGAAAAATGGGAACTGTTCGGAATAGAAGTCCCGACGGTCGTGTCCGTCGGGCTTGAAAAGAAAAAGGGAATGGATACGAGTCCGATTCTCTCTATTCCAGTTCAAGGTGTACACGCAGGATTTATCGCTGATTCATTGACTGGATTGATGTTCCTTGTCACGTTCTGCCAGGGCCGATTGATTTGATTGATTGAACTTGCCGATGAGAAAGTTAATGAAATAAAAGCCATTCAAGAACTCGCCAAGCATCTGAGTGTATAAGAACCTGTTGACCAAAGCTCATCCTCAGCCAAAAATGTCCGATCAGAAAAAGCATAGAATTCCAATCGCCATCGCCAACTGGAAGATGGCGATGACCGTATCCCAAAGTCTTTCCTTTGTTGAAGAATTTAAGCAGGAGATGGGTGATTTGATTGGGAAAATGCAAGTGATATTGACGGCGCCCTCAACCGTGATTTATCCATTGGCAAATGCTTTAAAAGACACAGTGCTCGTTGATCCCGGAGCTCAAAATTCTTCTGCTCACACTGACGTCGAACACAGTGGTGAAGTTTCTGCAGCCTTACTGGCTGATGCAGGATGTGTCTGGTGCATGTGCGGTCACTGGGAAATGATTAAGCGAATGCATAAGGACGACTCGGAATTAAACCGCGAACTTCATGCAATTTACGATGCCGCGATGCGGCCGATCATTTTGGTGGGAGAATCCACTCAGGATAGGGGAATGCCCAGTGACGATCTGGTCGAGCGACTAGAGACCATACTTGAAGGTATCACTACATCAGAAATTGCCCGGTCTGTGATGGTGTATGAGCCAGAGTGGGCGATTGGTGCCGACGAGCCGGCTGACCCGGACTATATTGCGGAGCGAGCCACCTTCATGCGCAAGTGGGTGTCGAACCGATTTGGTGAAGAAAGTGCTCAGCAGATTCCGATGATATACGGTGGAGCTGTGTTTCCGGAGAATGCGGAATGGTTACTTTCAACTCCCGATTTGGATGGCCTCGGTGCAGGAAGACGTGGACGAAATGCGAAGTCATTTGCCAGTATCGCTAAAACGGTTGGCAAGGCTCACGGGTTGATCTGATAGCTAAAGTCTGCCCATCAAAATAAACCCAGGAAATACTAACTATAGCCGCTACCTTGAGCTTATGTTAAGGCAGATCGTTTCCTCGGGGAACGAAGGATTGGATGCCCGTAATGGCCCGGCCCAGAATGAGTCCATGGATGTCGTAAGTGCCTTCGTAGGTATTCACTGTTTCCAGATTCATCATATGGTGAACCACACGGTAATCGCCGGTAATGCCGTTGGCTCCCATCATGTCGCGAGCCTGACGTGCGATATTAAGAGCTGCTCCTGTGTTGTTTCGTTTTGCCAAAGAAATCATATCGGGCGAAGCGCGGTCCTCGTCCTTTAGAGAGCCCAATCGCCAAGACAGGAGTTGCATCTGGGTAATGGCTGTTACCATATTTGCCAACTTCGTTTGAATGAGTTGCATGGATCCAAGCGGGTAACCAAATTGATTCCGATTCATTACGTAATCTCTTGCGCGTTGGTAACAATTCTCGGCTGCTCCCAGCGCGCCCCAGACAATCCCAAAGCGTGCATTGTTGAGACATGAAAACGGACCCTTAAGTCCTCGGATGTCCGGGAAGACATTTGCGTCAGATACAAAGCAATCCTGTAAAACCATTTCTCCAGTGATGGAAGCTCGCATGGACATTTTGTTGCGGATTTTTGGAGTGGAAAACCCTGGAGTGTCTTTTTCTATAAGAAATCCGCGAATGGTTCCCTTATCGGAATCTTTTTCATACGCCTTCGCCCAGACCACCGCAATGTCTGCAATTGGTGAATTGGTAATCCACATTTTCGAACCATTCAGGATCCAGCCTCCATCGACTTTTCGGGCGGCGGTGATCATCGACCCGGGATCCGAACCATGGTCAGGTTCCGTCAAACCAAAGCACCCGATCATTTCACCGGTGGCCAGTCGGGGTAGGAAGCGTTTCTTTTGCTCTTCGGTGCCAAATTCAAAAATGGGATACATGACCAAGGATGACTGCACAGAGACAAAAGAGCGGTAGCCGGAATCGACCTTTTCAAGTTCGCGAGCGATCAATCCGTAAGCGGTATAACTTGCGCTTGCGCCTCCGTATTCAGTTGGCAAGGTGACGCCGAGTAATCCGAGCTCACCCATTTCGCGCGCAATCTCCACATCGAATTGTTCGTCCTGGTTTCCTGCAAGCGCTCTGGGCTCCAACTGCTTTTGTGCATATTCACGGCTCGCGGCCATGATCATTCTATCTTCACGGCTTATAAGCTCTTCGAAATGATAGATGTCCTCTGCATGAAATGAAAAAGATCCCATAGTGTTTTGGAGAATTAGAGAGGAAGAGCCGTAGGGCAAGGATAAGAAAATCGGAACTTAAAGCAGGTTGGTAAGGGGTTTTCAGCTGCGTCTTAAATTGATTAAAACGGTGGTATCTGTTTGGAACGAATTCTCACGCCGATCAAGATTGCTAGTTCCCGGGTCTCTCCTATATTTAGTTCAATTCATTTATTTACCCCAATTCTTAAACTACTTTAAATGAAATCTCTTATGATCAGATCGGTTCCTTTTCTATCTTCATTGATCCTCGCTTCTTTTCCTCTTGCTGCTCAAGTCAGTACGAAGAAAACGGATGAAGCGGTTCATGTTTTCGTAGCTGATAATCCGGTACTCACCTATAACACGGAGATGGTCCAACCACCGGCTGGCATGGACAAGATATATGAGCGAAGCGGTTTTATTCATCCACTTTACTCGCCTTCGGGCAAAGTGCTCACGGATGACTTTCCGGTTGGTCATGTCCATCAGCACGCCATTTTTAATGCCTGGACCCGGACTACATTTAAACATGAGGTAGTCGATTTCTGGAATCAGCATGGAGGAACTGGTATGGTCAAACACACCAAGCTTGGCACGGTGAAAGACGATTCCTTTGAGGCTAAACTACAGCAGATCAGTTTAAAACAAGGACCCGCACTCAATGAAGAGTGGAAAATTAAAGTAAATGACAGTAGAGATCCGTTTATCATTGATTTTGAAATTGAGCAGGGTTGCGCCACAGAAAATGAAGTTTACTTACATCCTTACCACTATGGCGGATTTGGCTTTCGTGGCAGTGGACATTGGAGCCCTGAGGACGAGGCACACTATGAAGGGTCTATGAAGATTTTAACCGGTGAAGGAGTCAGCGGCATCGAAGAAAGTAATCATACTCATCCAAAGTGGATTGCAGTGTATGGCACAATCGACAAAGAGGAGGCTGGGTTTGTTGTCATGGATCATCCGTCCAACTTTCGCTATCCGCAATCAGTTCGGGTGCATCCGAGGATGCCCTATTTTGTGTTTTCCCCAGTGATTGATGGATCCTTTATAATCAAACCCGGTTTTGTGTATCAGGCAAACTACCGGATCGTGACTTTCGACGGAAATCCGGATGCGGAAAAAATTGAAGGATGGTATAAAGACTTTGCTGGGGGGAAAGCTAAGAAGTAACGATGGCGAGTGCTTTGATTTTCTTAAATCAAGCTGACTAATCACCAACGCCATCGAGGCCCCAAAGAACGGCCGCTTTGAGCAATGACTTGATTTCGGGAGTCGCCATTTCGTCCAGGCTTCCCGGGGACATGTAGAAAATTCGTTTGCCTCCTTTTTCGTTGATCCATGCAACCGGATGAGCTTCTTCATTCTCATCCCATTTAGCACTAAGTAGAACATTGGTGGCCGGATCCCTTTCAATGTAGGTGTATAATTTGTTTCCTATATCGATAGGGCCTTTGAAAGATAGATTTTTTACGATGGAGTGATTGGTTGCCGACTCTTCTATCCAGGCAGAGACTTGCAGAGGGCTTCCTTCTTTTTCTTTGTAGTGTCCTGTATATTTAGCACCGAGCATGTCCACATCGATAGTGTTCCAAGATGCGTGTCCCTCGGGAGCTTGATAGCCTTCTCCCTTTTCTCTTTCTCCGAACGCGTGGCTGGCTGTGCGAAGTCCGATTACCGGTTTACCTGAATCTATAAAGTTTCTAATGATCACCATATCTTCTATGGTCGGAAATCGTCTCCGGGTGCTTAGAACTAAAATGTCAGCTGTTTCCAACGCTGCGATTCCGTCAAAGCTGTGACAGAGTGGGGAATTTCGATCGTTGCCAGCTGCAAAGACGAAACTGCTTTCAATGCCGAGGGGCTCCAGGTGGGATTTGGCAAACGCTGGCAAACTTTCGGGAGTTCCATATTCATGCTCACCTATGAGAAAGAAAGCCCTTTTACCTTTGTATGATACCTCATCCTTCGACTGGCAGGACCATAAAAACGGGGTAAGGAGAAAAAGTCCTAGGAGTAAGCTGCGAGATTTCATAAGTATTAGGTCGATTGAGTAACGTTAGTTTTAAATGCGATTCGCAGTTCTTTGTCGAGGATATGCGTCCTGGTCTGCGCTACTTATTACCGAGAATTCTCTTTCCAAGAGTTAGTAATGTAAACTACAGTTTTCGATATGCAGACTTTGGAAAAAAGGTGTTGGAATAGTGATGGTCATATTATTAATGTTCATCGTGGCAGAAAATCCATAAGAGTTAGCACGGTTCATAATATAACGTTAAAAGAATTTGTGGTTTATGGAGATTTGGGTGCTCCGTTAGAGGGATTAGTCAGCTCATTATTCAAGAAAATGGATTTAATTCTGGGTGGAAAATTTCCCGCTCCCCAAAAATGAAGCATATCAGGGGTGGTTTCATCTTCCCTTAGAATTAAATCAACACGTATGACCCTTTAGAGAAACAAATTTATCAATGTCCTTTCCTCCACATCTATCAAGTGAACTTGAATTACTTTTTCCGGTTCCTCTTATTCGCTATCGAATCCCGGATTGCGCGGATCTGAATTCGCGGCTTGAAGAATGTATTCATGAAAAAATGCGTTCATCGGAAACATCCGCCGCTACCAATCGAGGTGATAGTTGGCGTTCGAATAAGTCGTTTCTAAAGTGGGACAATGCCGCAGTACAGGAATTAAAAGGTCATATGGATAAGGCCTTGGGAGATATGATTAAGAGTACTGTGTCTGAACCTAAGTCTCAGCATTTTGAGGACTGGATATTTGAATCCTGGGCTCTTGTGCATCGAAGTGGAGGATACAATGTGGCTCATATTCATTCATCTGGAAGGTTCACCTGGTCAGGTATCTATTATCTAAAAACGGGTTTCCCTGAAGGAGTTCCAGCAACCAAAGGAATCACGGTATTGCAGGATAGAAGTGCGGTGCCGAAAGAAGTTATCAATAATCCGGATCCATTTGAAAGGGAGTATAAGATAGCTCCTGAACCGGGTCTTCTGGTTATGTTTCCTTCCACGGTTTGGCATTACGTAGAACCATTTGAAGGTGATGAAGAACGAATCACTATTCCATTCAATTGCAGCAACCCGAACTTTGTTACTCCCTTTTACAAGAACATGAGCGACTACCTGGAAGTGACCAAGGATAATTGGGCGTGGAGAAATTTACGAGGTCTCATGATGCTGCTTGATAAAAATTATCTAAAGAGTCGTATAAAGGAGAAAATGGGGAGGAAGTAATAGGCTGATATTATTACTGTAGTTGTGCCATCTTTTGGTAACTACTGTGGGATTTTAAAATCATCAACGCCGCAGCTCGTCCGCATAGCTAACCAGGCGAATTCCCCGTTTCTTAATTGCGGCTTGGATTTTCTCGTTTGTAAATACCTCTGTTACATTGCTTCTATCTTCAGCAACATTTTTGTAACCCTGGTTGGAGATCGATCGCATTTCAGCTGTATCCAGTCCCGGATGTTCGACCAGTAACCAAAGACCCGGACTCAATCTTTCGATTAAATCAATCATAGCGGAGAGGCGTTGCTCAGTTGAGTCGCTCCTTTCACCAAACTTTCCAGCGTATTTAATATTTGGCAGCTGTATCGGCAGCTTATACTCCTTTGAAAGGCGGATCGTAAGGGCCATTAATTCAGCTGTGCTGGTGGCAGTACCCATGTGAGATGATAGGTGAGTTACGTTTGGCAAGAGTCGGAGGGCTGTTTCGATTTGAGCTCGGAGTTCTCTTTCAACTTCTTCAATTTTCCAATTGGATTCTAGAAATCCGGTATTATTTTCCCAACCTTCCCGCTGGGTTGTAGTTGGATAAAAGTGTCCATTTTCATCAACCAGGCTGGGAACGTTTTTGGAAATGGGACCCCACTTCAATCCGGACCATTCACTCGTAAGGTCCAAGTGAACGCCAACATCAATTTCCGGATTTGCTTTCAACATATCAACTGCTTGAAGAAACCATGGGCCAGGGACGATTACCTCAATGGATCGTGCAATCCCGTGTTTCACGGATTCGAGACACGCTTCGTTCACTGCCTGGGCTACTCCCATGTCATCGCTGCGGACAAGGAGTCTGATTTCGTTGTCGCCATTTTGAGCTCTGATAAAAAGAGTCGAAATAGCAATCCATAGTATGAATAGGACTTTTGTGCGGATGTTCATAATAATAATAAGCTGTGGTTGAGTAAAAGATGACATGGGAGGATTGTAGACAATAAAATGGGGAGGAACCGAGTTGTTTTGTGTATGGCAAATGGAAGACACCATCTGGCAGGCAACATGCCCTTTGCGTTCGATCCCATTTTTCCGCCGCCTTGTCAAAATCCAAGACATAAACCCTTTTGACTCCAAGGTGTGTCCCATGTCCCCTTTTGACTCCCTATACTGAATACAGCCAACGGGAATACAATACAGCCAACGGGGTCATAATACAGCCAACGGGGTCGGTACAGCCAACGGGGTCATATCTCCATTATTGACGGTACAGCCAACGGTGGTACAGCCAACGGGAGCCAACGGGGTCATAACGGGAGCCAACGGGGTCATATCTCCATTATTGACAGAATACAGCCAACGGGGTCATAGAAAGCGCCGGGATAAACCGGCTTGGAATAAGGAATGAAAGAGTCCGACAGAGAAGAC
>JAQBYJ010000186.1 GCA_027622555.1 Verrucomicrobiota bacterium | reverse complement strand
TCAATATGGTGGAACGGTTTTTTCGCGACCTCACTGACAAGCGTCTCCGCAGAGGCGTGTTCAAGAACGTTCCAGAGCTCATCAACACAATCAACGATTACATTGGGCAACACAACGCAGCCCCCAAACCCTTCGTCTGGACCGCCAGCGCGAAGGATATTCTGGAAAAAGTAAAGTGGGCTCGTGCAAAGCTTGATATGTTACAGACTGCTTGATGCACTACACTAGGTAAGTTAAATGATAACCTGTAAAATCCTATTATAAATACAACCATGAGAGATCCGTTTCAAGACACAGAGAATCCTTTTCCACGAACATCAAAATTGGAAAGAAGAACCTTCCTCGGAATGCTGTTGGCTGGTTTAGCCTCCAAAGCCATCGCACGCGAATACGGCACCGGTGCTCCTCCCGTACGATACCCGGATCCTCATGTGGTGGTTATTGATCCACGGTTTGCAAAATACAAACTCGGGACCACTCATATCCAACGACTTTATCACAACGAAAATATGCTCTGGGCAGAGGGTCCGGCGTGGAATGGTGTTGGGCGTTATCTCGTTTGGAGCGACATTCCGAACAACCTCCAGCTGCGATGGTTGGAGGAGAATGGTCATGTGAGCACATTCAGAACCCCGAGCGGAAATAGTAACGGCAACACCTTCGACTATCAAGGTCGGCAAATCTCCTGCCAGCATGGCACTCGCAGAGTTGTTCGTTACGAGTATGATGGCAGCGAAACTATATTGGCTGAAAGTTTTGAAGGAAAATCTCTCAACGCTCCGAATGACGCGGTGGTGCACCCCAATGGAGACATTTGGTTTACCGATCCCGGCTACGGCGCTCTCATGAATTATGAGGGAACCCGCATTGACACCGGTTCCCCTCAACCCATTCAAAAAGAAGCGGTTTATCGCATTGATGGTAAATCGGGCAAGTTGACCAAGGTGACAGACGATATCGTCAAACCCAATGGCCTTTGCTTTTCACCGGATTACAAAAAGCTGTACGTCGCCGATACGGGCATGAGCCACTACCCGGACGCCAAACCTGAAATCAAGGCGTGGGATGTGATCGATTCCACAAAGCTGGCCAAAGGTCGTTCATTTGCATCGATGAAAATGGAGCTCAACGGAGAAACCGTAGCGGGCTTGGCGGATGGAATTCGAGCAGACGCAGATGGGAACATCTGGTCCAGTGCGGGTTGGGTTGGAGAAGGTTATGACGGCGTTCATATTTTCGCTCCAGACGGCGATCGCATCGGACAGATCCTTCTTCCCGAGATTTGCAGCAACGTCTGTTTTGGAGGCACCAAACGGAACCGTCTGTTTATGACAGGTAGCACCTCGCTATACTCGGTCTACGTGGAAACAAAGGGTGCCCACATTGCCTAGCAACTTCGTTCGATTGAGTAGAACAAGGTTAATGGTTTCTAATAGGGCGGATGAACATCTGCTCGATTCAATTTTGAACGGATAACTCTACCCGCATGGCCGCAATTAAAACGAATTACGACGTCGCCATCATCGGTGGAGGACACAATGGACTGGTATCCGCGTGCTATTTAGCGAAGGCCAGCTTGTCGGTGTTGGTGCTGGAACGGAATGCGGAAATGGGCGGCGCAACACGATCAAAGCAAGTCTTCGACGGAGTGGATGCGCGACTCTCCGTTTATTCTTACCTCGTCAGCCTCTTCCCGCAAAAGGTCATCGACGAGCTCGGTCTGAATCTGGAGTTTAGGTCGCGCAGAACAGCGTCGTGGACACCTTCGATTGAGAACGGAAGTTACAGGGAGCTGTTAATTCGCAACGACGATTCTGCAGGGAACCGAAGTGCCTTTCTCGAGCTCACCGGAAACGAGAATGACTATAAGGGCTATCTCAAGCTCCAGGAAATGCAGAGTAAGTTGGCCTCCATCATTTGGCCAAGCCTGACATCTCCTTTGGTATCCAGAAATGAAATGCGGGGTCGAATGGACCTTGAGGGAGAACGGGCATGGCAGGCTTTGATTGAAGAACCGCTCGGGAATGTCATTGAAGAATTGATTTCAGATGACCTGATTCGAGGCGTCGTTTTTACAGACGCAAAAATAGGAGTATCAACTTTTCCGCATGACCCTACTCTGCTTCAGAACCTGTGCTTCCTGTACCACATCATTGGACAAGGAACAGGTGAATGGCGCGTTCCAGTGGGTGGCATGGGGACCTTGGTGGACGAATTGGTACAAGTAGCAAAATCCACTGGACGGGTAACCTTCGCAACCAACGCCAAAGTCAACCGAGTCAGTCCGGGCCGCAATCGTTCGTCCCTCCGTTTTGACGCTGGCGAAAAGGAGCAGGAGGTCGACGCGAGATTTGTTCTTTGCAACGCGTCATCCCAAGAGCTGGAAATAATGCTTGGCGATAATAGTAGCCCAGATGAAACTCTAATCGAAGGAGCAGGATTCAAGATCAATATGCTGCTTGAGAGGCTTCCACAATTGCGCTCGAATCGTTACAAAACTACGGAGGCGTTCGCAGGTACCGTTCACATCGATGAGGGTTATGAGCAGATGCTTACAAGCTACAACGAGAGTATGGCTGGTAAAGTTCCTTCGCCGCTTCCAGGGGAAATCTACTGCCATACACTGACAGACAACTCCATCCTTTCAGAGGACTTGAACAAGCACGGTTTTCAAACCATCACCCTCTTCGGTCTCGATTTGCCCTATCGCCTTTTTGAAAATGACAACGATCGCGTCCGAAACGAAGTGATTAAAAAATACCTGGACGGCATCAATCAGTTTCTGAAGGAACCCATCGAAAGTTGCCTGGCAAAAGATATGCACGGAAATTCCTGCATCGAGGCGATGAGCGCAGTCGACCTGGAAAGCAAAATCCATCTTCCCAAAGGTAATATCTTTCACGGTAATCTCACTTGGCCCTTCGTAGAAACAAAAGAAGAAGCTGGTCAGTGGGGAGTTGAAACCAGGCATCCGAATATTCTCCTTTGCGGCTCCGCTGCGAAACGAGGTGGAGCAGTCAGCGGCATTCCCGGTCACAACGCCGCGATGAAAGTGCTTGGCGCCAGGGAGAAGTAAAAGAGTGCGCGGCACCGATTTCCCCCTCCGTTATACCCATCGTCAATTCGCGAAACCATTCAGCTTCATCCAGTCCAGCATGCGTTCACGCCAGGATGAAATGGGCAATCCTCGCTGACGAATCCCATAGCCATGACCGCCCTCCGAATAAACATGCAACTCGGCTGGAATTTTGGCATCGAGCAAGGCCAAATAAAACCGCGCGCTGTTTGCTGAAGACAGATTGTCGTCATTTGCATGTACGAGAAAGGTCGGTGGCGTGGATTCCGAAATGTGCTTCAGAGGCGAGAATTTCGCCACCCGATCTGGCGTGGAGTCCGGTCCAAACATACGTTCCGTGAAACTCGCCTCGGACGCTATTCGTTGGTCGAGCTCGATCAGTGGATATATGGGAGCCATGAAGTTGGGTCGGCAGCTCTGGCGTTGAACCGGGTCCGACGCGCAGACTTCTCCGTCATCCGAAATCGTACCCGCAGCCGCTGTAAGATAACCACCAGCCGAGAATCCCATTACGCCAACGTTCGAGGGATCCAGTTTCCATTCTTTGGCGTGGTGTCGCACGAGTCTGATCGCGCGCAGGCAATCGGGAACCGAGGCGTTGTAGACATGGAACCCACTGGCGGGATGAACGACCCGGTATTTGACGACGATTCCGGCGATGCCCTTTGAATTTAGCCAGCGGGCGATATCGTGTCCCTCTTTATCGATGGCGAGGTGTGAAAATCCGCCGCCTGGCAAAATGACGATGGAGGTTCGTTGCGCGTTGGGTTTGGCCGGGAGATAAACCGTCATCGTTGGATGGGAGATATCTTTGACCGAGCGGTCCACCTTTGTGTCCGTCCCGTCTGTGATAGGTCGTTCGGTCCAAACCTCTTCTAGCGTCACCGATTTTCCTCCGGGCAACCCGTTAGGCCAAAGAGGAATCTCGATGGGCGCATCAGCCGCTTGTAAGGCGGGCCCAAAAACGATACAGAAAAAGGTGCAAACGATCAGGGAAGTGGGTTTCTTCATGGCGACGGATTCTGGTGATTCATTGGCCTGAGGCAACTTCCATGTCACGAGATGAATTTACTGTTTTGAACTACTTCTTTTTGCCACTGGCATCGGGTGGTTTCGGACTGCCGGGGCCGACGGTATTGCGAACGGCAAAATAATCCTCGCGCGACAGGCGTTTTCCGATGGCTCCAACAGCTTCCTCGATTTGTAGCGGAGTTTTGATTCCGCATATGGCCACTTGAATGGATGGATGCATCAGCGTGGCGGCAAGGATCAATTGGTAGATCGTCAGATCATAACGTTCAGCGATGGGCTTCAGGCTTTGGACTTTGGCACACAATTCCTTGAATCGGTCGCCCTGGAAGTCGGGATCATTTCTACGAAAATCGGTAAATGTCTCCTCGCCGCTGTACTTTCCTGAAAGCAAACCTTTATGCATGGGCGAGTAAATCATCACACCGATATTTTCCGATTGGCAGTAGGGAATTAAGTCCGTTTCTCCCGCTGGATCTATTAGGCTATAAGGCGGTTGTACGACGGAATAGGGACCATGCCTGCGCTGCGCACGACATTGTTCCACCGAGTGATTACTCAAACCTAAACTCCGTACTTTGCCCTGCTCTTTCAGCTCTTGGAGAACACCGGCTATGTCGGCAAACGGTGTCAATGGATCGAATAGATGGAGGAAGTAAAGATCGATGGTTTCGACTCCCAATCGCTTCAACGACAACTCGCATCGTTCCGCGATGTGCTCGGGCGACAAGTCAGGGTAGCGGGAACCATCCGGCTTGAAGCGATTAAACACTTTCGTCGCAATAACCAGCTCGTCTCGAGGAAGCTCCTGGATTACTTCGCCAAGCACTGTTTCGGCGTAGCCATCGCCGTAGGCCTCAGCTGTGTCGAAAAAGTTGATACCTTTTTCGAAAGCCAGTTTCATCGCCGCCATGGCTTCGTCCTTGGATTGCTCTCCCCAAAACCGCGGGCTCAACTGCCAGGTGCCAAAGGAAATTGGCGAAACAGACAGACCGCTCTCTCCCAATCTTACGCGCTCCATCTGCAGGTCCTCCTTAATTCGCTGGTAGGTGTTTCAGGTTCTAGATCGTTTGCGAGACAGAAGATTATTTGAGAGATATACATGGTTTAATCTCCTATGATTTGAGAGGGAGGTTGATACTCTGTCACGCCTAAAGCCGTATGGCAGGCACAAGTGTACCAGTAAATCCGCGCTTGTCTTTGAACCTAACAAATAATCGAAAAGGCGCGAAAATAGAATGACCGTCTTGTTTCGCGTAATTTAGCACTTTTCGTTGTTCATATTTTAATTTGGTCCGTAACTGGCACATCTTACTCCGACCACCAAATAAACAATCTATGGGAATTCTTTTTTCTCTGCTTACTCTGTTGGCTTCTGTTCAAAAAATAAGTTCAAAGAAGAATTCTTTAACTACGAAAAGCACTGAATTACGCTAAAAACCGAAAGCAGACTCCTGTTCAAATAAAAAAATGAACGGACAAACCTTTCCGGATATCGGACCGCTCGGCGATCGGTCCCTACCTCATGATTCGTGTCACTTGGTGTCCATTCGTGGGTTCATATTTACAATATCTGTGCCCATCTGAGTAATCTGTGGTTAAACTTTGGTTGCGGCTCTGCTGCTCTAAGCCATCAGTGGTTCAATTTTAAAAACCGGTATTATTGTAACTACGAAATACGCGAAATGGCGCGAAATTCCATGAGGCAGTAATAAGTCATTTAAACAGAAGGAAACGGAGGAGATTCCAGGCCAGTGTAAATCAGTGCCATCAGTGGTTCTGCTATTTTTATTGTTAGACAATCCGGTTCAAGTCCTCAATTAATTTCTTTTTAGGAATCGTTGGGTTCCTCCCTACCTTGAAGTCCACCCCTAAGCATGTTCAGACCTATTTCAGATTCCATGTGGAAACGTTGCCTTACTATTTCCCTGGCATGCGTCTTGCAGAATGCCACGGTTCAGGCCGAGCCTGGGTCAACTCTCCCCTCGCTTGAGAAAGTCAGGAAAGCAGGAGCCATACAATCCAGTTTCAAGAAACAACAGACGCGGCCCCACAGCAAGGGAGCTCCGGAGCCTTCGCTGGACGTATTTCGTAAAGAGATTGAGCCGGTGTTGAAGGAGACGTGCTACAAGTGTCACGGCGAGAAGAAGCAGAAAGGTGATTTCCGTATCGATACCTTGAACCCCGATCTTTTCCGCGGGGGTGATGTGAATTGGTGGTTGGACGTCATGGATGTGGTGACCAATGGCGAAATGCCTCCGGAGGACGAAGAAGAGATGACCGACGAAGATCGCAGTACAGTTATTGAATGGCTCACTTCCGAAATCCAGGTGGCTTCCCAGATGCGCCGCAGTGAGCAGGGACACTCGTCCTTTCGCCGCATGACGCGTTACGAATACAACTACGCGCTGCAGGATCTGCTCGGGCTTTCTTACGACTTCGCCAAGGATCTGCCGCCGGAAACGAATTCGGCGGACGGTTTTGAAAATAGCTCGGAGATGCTCCAAATGTCGGTCATGCAGTTTGAGTCCTACCGCGAGATCGGGCGCAAGGCACTCCAGAAAGCCACCGTGCGCGGAGAGCAACCGGAAACGCTTTACTACGGCATCACCATGGACGAGGGTGCCACCCAGATGGAGATCAAATATTTCCAGGATTTGGAAACAGCCAAAAAACGAAATGAGAACGATCCGGCAAAGCTAAAACGAGCTTTGGAAACCGTAGAAGAGAGACATGATTTCAACCCAGTTAACACGCACTTCAAGAATTTGCACACCAACAAAGGCATCAAAGCCACGTGGCGTTACAGCGGTGCCAAGCAGTCTTATTCACCCAGTCTCACCAAACTTGAGGTGCCCGCGCTTTCCCCGGATGTTTTGATCATCCCGATCGGCAAAGACCAGACTATGGATCTGGGCGATTTCCTACCGGACACCGGGATCCTTCAGGTTCGCGTAAGAGCGTCCCATGTCTCAACCGAAAAAGGAAAATTCCCAAGTCTTCGATTACAGTTCGGAAATCAGCCGAGTAATAACTCCGAAACCACCGTGCAGGTCGATCATCCCGATATTGCCATTAAGGCCTCACCAGAGGATCCACAATTTTATCAGTGGGAAGTTCCGCTCAGCGAATATCCCCGCAATTTGTATCGCGGGAATACTGTGATGGGCGACACACCGAACCCCACCGAATATCTCGTATTTCAAAATGTAACTCAAAGCCTGGCCAAGGGTACGAAAGCCGACATACAGATCGACTACCTGGAAGTAACGACTCCCTACTACGAACAATGGCCGCCGGAAACTCATACCCGCATTTTCATCGACAGCAAAAACAAATCGAAGGAGCTCACCTATGCGACACGGTATAATTATTTAGAGCGTATAATGCGTATGGTTACAGGGATTGATAAATAAACTTGCCCTCGG
>JAQBYJ010000185.1 GCA_027622555.1 Verrucomicrobiota bacterium | reverse complement strand
GGCATTTCGATTTTCCTGACGGCGCCTGTTTTGCTGTGTACTCAATCCAACGGACAAAATACCGCGGTGAGTGAAAGGAAAAGGGTCAGAGTGAAAGGAAAAGGGTCAGTGGTCAATAGTCAATTTTTTGAGGCGTTTGGCGTATGGGCACGATCCTTCCGCTTCACGCGCATAGAGACCACAGATCGCACTCACCGAGCGAGCGGTTCCCATATGCAGGCGTTCGGTCAACCAGGAGTTGGTCACTGACGTTTCCCGCTTTAATTTCGCGCCGATGGCTAATTTCCAATCCGCCGAACGTTTTCCGGTCCGGGCATCCGCCGCGGTTTTTCCCAGGCACCCCAGGCAATTTTCCAAATATACCTCCCATCGCGTTCTGTTGAAATCGGCAAGGTCCTCACGCTCAAGCCGCAGAGCCGAGGGCTGCTTTTCAAGTTCTTTGGAAACCGCTTTGCCAAATTCAGAAGATCCCAGGCTCCAGCCGCGACACATACGGCGGTCCAGCTCTTCGATTTCTTGCGGATCATCGGAATTAACCAAGCGGAGATGGTTGAGGTAACGTGTCCATCCTCCCTTGCTGTCATCGAAATCCTCAAAATAGTCCATCCAGGCGCTATCCAGAAACTTGGGACGGCTGTTGCGTTTCGGGAAATGGAACAGGCTCGACCAGGGATATTTTCCGAGCATGGAAATCTCGGCTAATCCCCCTCTAACGGGATTCAAATGGATGTAGTCCACCAGATTCAACCAATGTGGTCCCGGCTCAACTATCAGGGACTTAAACCGTCCTTGGAACAGATGCCCCTGTTCCTTGCGGTACTTATTGAAGCGAACCGCGAAAGTGCCCAACAACCATCGCATCCCCACCGATAGGTTTCCCAGCGGGGTGCCAAGACAAAGGTGATAATGGTTACTCATCAGGCAAAACGCCGAAAGTTCCCAACTGAATTTGTCGCACGCCTGGAACAACGTTTTTATGAAAGAATTTTTTGCTCCTTCGGTTTCGAAGATGTTTCCGCGGTAATTACCTCGATTTAGGACGTGGTACAATCCGGCATTGCTTTCCAATCTGGGCTTACGGGCCATAACCAAACGCAATGCAAAGAAAGTTCTCTGTCAACTTGATAATTGACCACTGACCCTCTTGGGCTTTGCGAACACGTAAGCGGGGCCACTGCCTGGAGGCACTCCGATCGAGAATCCGGAATTCGATGAAGTCTACATGCTTTCACGTTTCGCCGACATCGAGCATTGGCAAACCGTGCAAGATCCAGCAAGCTTGGGCGGAAATGGACCCGATTATGATCTGATGCAAAATACCCGGAAAAAAACTGAATTCCTTCACTATTGAAACATCAGTGCAGTTTTTACATGGTTCACTCTACGGCAGTCCTCCCAAACATATGCCAGCTCTCAAAGAAATTTATAAAAAAAGTGAGTGACGAAACAAACAATCTAAATGGGCTTCACCTGGCAGAAGCATTGACTTTGGCAGCCTTTTTCAATTTTCAACATTAAGTTAACTAACTCCAATGAAGCTCAAAGATAAAATCGCGATCATCACAGGTGCCGCCAGTGGGATTGGCAAGGCACTCTGCGAACGTTTCCATCAAGAAGGCGCGGCCGGTATCGTGGCAGTTGATATCAACGAACAAGGTGCTATCGAGGTGGCTCAATCCGTCAATGGCATCGGCTTTGGAGCAGATGTGTCAATCGAAGCGGATATCATCCGGGTAGTGGAGGAGGCTGAAAAGAAATACGGACGTATCGATGTGTTTGCATCCAACGCAGGAATAGGTGGCACCTTCGATACCGAACACTCAGCATCTGCATCCAACGAAGATTGGCAACGTATCTGGGGGATCAACGTAATGGCTCACATTTATGCAGCCCGCGCTGTCCTGCCGAAGATGATAGAACGTGGCAGCGGCTATTTATTGAACACAGCATCCGCTGCAGGTTTGCTAAGCCAGATCGGCGCAGCCCCCTACTCGGTCACCAAGCATGCAGCCATCGGCTTTGCTGAATCGTTGGCCATCGCTCACCATGACCAGGGCATTCGTGTTTCTGTTATTTGTCCGCAAGCCGTTCGTACCGCCATGACTGCTGGAACGGATGGTGGAGTTGCTGGATGGGACGGCATGATAGAGCCCGATGTAGTATCTTATGCAACGATCCAGGGAATGGATGAGGAACGGTTTCTCATACTTCCTCACCCTGAAGTCCTCACCTACATGCAGCGCAAAACAGCGGACTATGATCGCTGGTTGAGCGGTATGCGACGGTTTCGCGATAAAACCAACGAACGAAAAAACTGAGTTCCTTTTTCTTTGATATTTCATTACAGTGCCGGCAAGGCCACCGTAATTCGCGACTCGAAAGAAAAGAGCCAAGCTGGGGCTTGGCGTTCCCAGGAAAGTCGCGAATAAATTTGCACCTCCTACATCTCCATCCAGGGAATCCTATCACAACACTTTTCGAGCTTGAATTCTACCGAACGGTCGGTAAAACAGTTTAACAAAGAAAACCGATACTAGATCTCAAAACACAGCCCCGTTCTACTCATTCAACTTTAAGCCTCCAACAATCCTTCAATACCCTTGGGCTTCCGTTCCCAGACATCCCATCCTTCTCTAATCTCCATGATTAAAACAAGATTCACCGAAACCTTTGGCATTGAACACCCGATCGTCATGGGAGGCATGCAATGGGTGGGCCGAGCAGAACTCGTTTCTGCCGTAGCGAACGCAGGAGCCCTGGGATTCCTGACGGCACTCACTCAACCGACGCCCGAAGATCTTGTTAAAGAGGTGCAACGCTGTCGCGAAATGACCGACAAACCGTTTGGAGTCAATTTGACGATACTACCGTCGCTCAAGCCAATTCCGTACGATGAGTATCGCCAAGCGATCATCGAGTCAGGGATAAAGGTGGTTGAGACAGCCGGGAACAATCCTTCATCCCACCTTCCCGATTTTAAGAAAGCGGGCGTCAAAGTGATTCACAAATGCACCTCCGTCCGTCATGGATTGACAGCAGAGCGTATTGGCTGCGATGCCATAAGCATGGACGGGTTCGAATGCGCCGGTCATCCGGGTGAGGACGACGTGACCAACCTCGTCTTACTACCCATTGCTCGGGACAAAATAAAAATACCCATGATTGCTTCCGGCGGACTTGGCGACGCACGCGGCCTAGTAGCAGTTCTCGCACTCGGTGCAGAAGGCATGAATATGGGAACGCGATTCATGGCAACCAAAGAGTCGCCTGTTCATGATAACGTGAAGCAGCAGATGGTAAAGAACGATGAGCGCGCGACAGAAATGATTTTTCGCACACTGAAAAACACGGCCCGTGTAGCGAGCAATAGTGTGAGCCGGGAAGTCGTTGCCATCGAGGCGAAAGGCAATGCAACTATCGATGACCTCGCCCACCTCGTATCCGGACAGCGGGGACGCCTTGTCTTTGAAAAGGGAGATGTAGAACACGGCATATGGTCAGCAGGAATGGTTCAAGGACTCATCCACGACATCCCGACTTGCAAGGAGCTCATCGATCGCATCATGGAAGAAGCCAGTCAAATCATCAATAGGCTCCAGAGCCTTAAATCATAGCATCAGAACACTCAGTATACATTTTTGAATAACAATAGAAAATCATTCTCAATCTAAACAGAAATAACCATGGAATACGAAACAGTTCTCTACGAAGAAAAAGACAAGGTGGCTATCGTCACATTAAACCGCCCAGACCGCATGAATGCGATCACAAGACAACTACAGGCTGATCTATTCGATGCGCTCCATCGAGCAGAAGAAAACGAGGATGTCCGTGTTATCATCCTGACCGGTGCAGGCCGTGGATTTTGCGCAGGTGCGGATATGAAACTCCTCGGCAATACGTCGACTTCGGATTGGTCCAATGTTTCAAACGAAGAGTGGGTAAAGGAGAATTGCAAAATGCACCCACGCGACGATACGAGAGAGGATTTCCGGAAAACCAACAGTTATTTCCCTGCGATCAGCAAACCGATAATTGGTGCACTCAACGGAGCCACCGTCGGCCTCGGCTTTGTGCTTCCGCTTTATTGCGACATTCGTTTCGCCTCCGATCAGGCAAGATTCGGAACGGCTTTCGCCCAGCGCGGACTGATCGCCGAACACGGCGTAAGCTGGATGCTCCCCCGGCTAATCGGCATCTCCAACGCCTTTGATCTCCTCTACTCAGCACGTTTGATCAACGCAGATGAAGCGCTTCGCATGGGATTGGTCAGCCGGGTGATTCCACATGATTCATTGATGGATGAAGTTTTGAAATACGCCAACCACCTCGCCAACAATGTATCACCGCGCTCGTTGAGATTAATAAAAAAAGAGGTCTACAACGCTCTATTTCAAACCCTCGCGGAAGCCACAGACGCCGCCAACCTCGACATGGCCGACAGCTTCCGTTGCGATGACTTCAAAGAAGGGGTGGCCCACTTTGTCGAGAAGCGAGCGCCGAATTTTACAGGGAAGTAGGGTCAATATTCCTTAAATCAAGGTAGGGCTCGATTGCCAAGCGAGCCGTCGTTGTCACGGCGGTTTTGGCTACCGAGAAGCTTGCGACATCACCCAAACCGCCCTACCATTTCATGGGTGGTTCTACCCCCCCACCAACTCACCCAGCTCAGTCCAATTCTTCACACGTAAATGGGAGACCGACACATCAGGCGCTGTAGCATGCGCGTGCAACCAAACAGGAATCAGACCAGCACCGGTTGAACCCATCACATCGTTTTCCCATAGGTCACCCACGTACCAGGTCGACGAAGGCTCGGCTCCCAATTGTTTAACCGCGTCTTTGAAAATCTGGGGGTGCGGTTTTCGCAGCCCAAACTCTGCGCTTGAAATGACGAAGCTAAAAGCTTCCGGTACTGAGAGGGTCTCCAAGTCATTTCGTAAAAGATCTGCGCTGAAGATCGAGTTGCTGACCACGCCCATGGGAATGTCTAGTGACATGAGCGCCCGAAGTACACGACTGGCATCCTTTGGAGGTGAGTAGGAAATAATGGTCGAGCGGATTATACGCTCCATCGACCCAGCTTGACCTGCATGCTTCCATATCAGATGGGATTCCAGCCACTTCCTTAGACGAAACTCTTCCAATCCATCTCGGTACATTCCATCCATCGCTGCGGCGAGCTCGACAGGAAGATCAAATCCTTTTTCTACGAATGGCTTGAAGGTGTCATTTTTCAAATGAGTCCTCACTCTCATACTAAGACCGCCCGACATACTGTCACTAAGCAGCGTGCTGCCGAGGTCGAAGAGTATCGCCTTCGGAACTTTGTTTTTGATGTTTATTCGCTTCTCCACGCTAGTTCAACGGTTTTACTTATTATCCAAATACTTCCTCGACCTTATGAATTGCTTTTAGGCGAACACCTTTCTCCGTCTGCTGGACGGTGCATAGCTCATTGATCGGATCATGCTCGAGAAAGAGAAAATAGTCTTCTTTTGCGGCTTGATCCAATAACTTGACCTTTTCTTCCATCGTTACCAACGGCCTTACATCATAGCCCATCACATAAGGAATGGGAAGGTGCCCAACTGAAGGAATCAGGTCGGCCACAAATACCAAGGTTTTTCCATCGATCTTAATTCGCGGTAACATTTGAGCTTCCGTGTGTCCATGAACCCGCATGATATCGATACCTGGTAGAAGAGAATCTCCTTCAGCTAGAAATTTGAGTTGGCCACTTTCCTGAATCGGAAGGATATTTTCGCGTAGAAAGGAGGCCACCTCCCTGGGGTTAGGATTCGTTGCCCAGCCCCAATGCTCCTCGTTGCTCCAATAAGTGGCATTGGGGAATGAAGGAATCAGATGTTCTTTCGTGGAGTCGTATTGAATACATCCGCCGCAATGATCGAAATGCAGGTGGGTAAGGAAAACATCCGTGATGTCCGCTCTATTGAACCCGTAGCGTGCGAGAGATCTGTCCACCGAATCGTCTCCATGCAGGTAGAAATAACTAAAGAACTTTTCCGTCTGCTTGTCTCCCATACCGGTATCCACAAGCATGAGTCGGTTTCCATCTTCGATCAGGAGCGATCTCATTGCCCAACTGCACATATTGTTTTCATCTGCTGGATTGGTCCTTTGCCAGAGAGTTTTTGGAACCACGCCAAACATGGCACCTCCATCCAGTTTAAAGTGGCCGGTATTAACCGAATATAGTTTCATTAAGTATGGAAAAAAGAGTTTTGTGTAGAAGGCTGTTGATAAGAACCACAGTATAACCAAGATTTCAAAATCAAAGCACAAGAAAATGGGAGATAGCAATTTGATCGAGCCACGTCCTATGCATCGTTTCGACGAGGATAGGCTAAATACTTATCTGGAAAACGAACTCGATGGTTACTCCGGTCCCTTGAAGGTTCAGCAATTTGAAGGCGGCCAGTCCAACCCTACCTTTCTATTGACAACACCCTGCGGTCGATACGTGTTGAGAAAGAAACCACCTGGCGATCTTTTGCCAAGTGCGCACGCCGTGGAGCGGGAATACCGCCTCTACGCAGGCCTTCAGGATACCAATGTCCCAGTACCCCGCATTTATCTACTTTCAGAGGACAGCTCCATAATTGGAACTCCGTTTTTCGTCATGGAGTATCTCGAAGGACGTGTATTCAAAGACCCGGCGCTCCCGGACGACTCACCCGAGGACCGTAAACATATTTACTCTGACATGGTTCGAGTGCTGGCGGCTCTTCACACGGTTGACTATGAGACGGCAGGACTTTCCAACTACGGGAAACCAGGCAGCTACTTCGTCCGCCAAACCGGACGATGGACCAAGCAATACCTGGCAGCCCGGACACATGAGATTCCTTCCATGGATAATCTCATCAAATGGTTGCCTGAGAACATGCCCAGTGACGACAGCACCAGTATCGTGCATGGCGACTATCAGCTCTATAACATGATGTATCATGAGACGGAGCCAAAATGTATCGCCGTTTTGGATTGGGAATTGTCGACTCTGGGAAATCCACTCGCTGACCTGGCATACAATTGCATGAAATACCATGAGCATCAGGATGGTGACGGAATTTCGGCCGTAGACGGAATTCCCAGTGAAACCGAAATGGTGGAAGACTATTGCCGACTTACCGGTAGACAAGACATCGAGAATTGGAACTTCTGCCTGGCATTCTCCTTCTTCCGTTTAGCCAGTATTATTCAAGGTGTCTACAAGCGCGGACTACAGGGAAATGCGAGTTCATCCTCCGCGGTCGAAATGAAAGATCGTATAGCTTTTACATCGGACATCGGCTGGCGAATAGCCAATCGGTAAAAGGTAGATTTGGAAGCTGGCGGAGTTAAAAGCTCTTGGCCAACATTGATCTCAAAACTTGGTAGGGCGACGGCATCTTGCCGCGCCGATTTTCCGTATGAATCAAATCATTCTCGCCAATAGTCGAGCATCCACTGCCATTCTTCCGCGCTTTTGCACAGTCCCTTCCTAACGGGGTTTTGACGAATATAATCGGCCTTCCCATCCAGACTTTCCCAATTACGAATCCGATGATCGAAAAAATCCCTCTGCCATTTAATACCACAGTGTTTAGCCAAATAACCTTTCCAGGAAGAAATGAACTTCTTCATTTCCGTATCCTGAGGAAATGAAACTAGTGCGTGCAAATGATCCGGCATCAAAACGAGTAATCTAC
>JAQBYJ010000184.1 GCA_027622555.1 Verrucomicrobiota bacterium | reverse complement strand
CGAGGGCAAGTTTATTTATCAATCCCTGTAACCATACGCATTATACGCTCTAAATAATTATACCGTGGAGCTCTATGCATCTTCAGATTTTTGAAGATTGATCTCTCCGTATTACGTCCTAGGGTGCTGCGTTTTTAGATGATAGAAGTAAAAGACATATTTTTGCAGTACGGTCCCAAGGTCCTTTTTAACGAGATCTCCACCGTAATAGGAACGCGCGATCGAATTGGCTTGGTCGGTTCCAACGGAGCAGGAAAATCAACCCTTATCAAATTGATTCTTGGGGAGGAGGAAGCGGATAGGGGAAGTATAGGTATTCCCAGTTATGTAACGCTCGGATATCTTCCGCAGGATGGAATCGAAGTTTCTGGCAAGACGCTTTATGAAGAAGTTGAAACTGCTTTTGAAGACATTCTCGCTTTGCAAGGAAAGATCGATGCCGCAGATGAGCGAATGCTTGAAATGGATACTTCCTCGGAAGAGTACTTTGAACTTATCGATATGGTTGGTGAGTGGGAGCACAAACTGGAAGAGCACGAGCCTGAAAAAATGCGCTCAAATATCGAGAAGATGATGCTAGGTCTTGGCTTTTCTATGGGCGATTTGGATCGGGATACAGGAGAGTTTTCCGGTGGTTGGCAGATGCGAATAGCACTTTCAAAGCTTCTCCTCAAGGAGCCATCGTTACTTTTACTGGATGAGCCTACCAATCACCTGGACATTCTTTCCCAGTTTTGGCTGGAGCAATATCTGCAACGCTACGAAGGCTCGATTATGGTCATTTCACACGACCGGGCATTTTTGGATGCTATCACAAACCGCACTCTACACTTGAGTTTGGGTAAAATGAATTCTTATAGCGGGAATTACTCCTTTTATGAGAAGGAAAGCTTGGCCAGAATTGAGCAGCTCCGAAAAGCCCGGGATAATCAGGATAAAGAAATTACACGTCAAAAGGAGTTTATTAACCGATTTCGCTCAAATGGTAAAAAAGCTTCCATGGTCCAAAGTCGCATTAAGGTGCTCGACAAAATGGAGCGGGTCGAAATGCCCAAAGAAGAAAGGAAAATGTATTTTAGATTTCCTGAGCCTCCCGTCGGAAGTGCAAAGGTTATCGAGTTAGCAGGAGTTACCAAATCCTATGGAGACATTCATGTTTTCGATAAGCTTGATTTCCATATCGAGAAGGGTGACCGCGTGGCCATTGTTGGTGTCAATGGAGCTGGTAAATCTACCTTGGCGAGAATTCTTGCCGGGGTTGAGCCCTACCAGGAAGGTGAACGGTCGATAGGAATTAATACAGTGATCGCCTATTTCGCTCAGCAGCAGGCTAATGAATTGAATCCAAACAACACCGTGCTTGAGGAAGTTCAAAAAGCCGCATTTGACGCAAACAACCAAGAAACTAATCCGCGAGCTGTGTTGGGTGCGCTTCTCTTTTCGGGCGACGACGCTTTAAAGAAAACCACGGTACTTTCTGGTGGTGAGCGCAATCGCCTGGCTTTGGCGAAGATGCTCATGAAAAGAGCTAACACCATTATTCTCGATGAGCCTACCAATCACTTGGATATTCGAAGTAAGGAAGTGCTTCAAGAAGCAGTACAGTTATTTAACGGAACGGTTATTCTGGTCAGTCACGATCGGTTTTTCTTGGATCCTTTAGTAAATAAAGTTCTGGAAGTTCGGATGGATGGTACCCGCATGCTGACCTGTAATGTGAGTGAATACATTAAGCGCATCGAAGAAGAAGAATTAGTTAAGGTATCATAGTTAGTAGGTTGGTATTGCATCGGCCAATGCGACTTGCCTACTTTGATTGAATGTCAGAAGATGCGAATTATAAGTCTGAGTTGGTAGGAGTGTTTGGTCATCCCGTTGCTGAAAATCCAACGATTGTGATGATCGAAGCTGCGTTTAAGGATCTTTATCTCAACTGGCGTTACCTCAATATTGAAGTATTGCCCGAGGATTTGGAATCAGCCGTTGCCGGACTTAGATCGATGCAATTTCGGGGAATCAATTTAACGATACCTCACAAGGTAAATGTCCTGGCGTTCTTGGATCGTTTGGCACCAGATGCGAAACTCATGGGGGCTGTTAACACCGTTCGTCGAGAAGGAGATCTTTTGATCGGAGAGAATACCGACGGGAAAGGTTTTTTACGCAGTTTGCGAGAAGACGCAGGGTTGGATCCTTCCGGCAAGCGAGTGGTTTTTCTGGGGGCTGGAGGTGCTGCTCGGGCCATGGCAATCGAGCTGGCACTTGCCGGGGCTGAAAGTATATTAATCATCAATCGCTCGGTGGACAAGGGGGAGTCATTGAGTCGTTTGATTGAAGAAAATACAGCCTGTAAATCCGCGTATCTTCCTTGGACGCCGGGTGTTTCTTTTCCAGCCGATACGGATGTACTGGTTAACGCGACTTCGATTGGATTGTTTCCCAATGTTACTGAGAAGGCAGATATTAACTATGATTGCATTTCCAGAGAAATGGTCGTGTGCGACGTAATTCCGAATCCGCCCAAGACACCGTTTCTAGCTGAAGCCAGTGCCCGGGGGGCTCTGACGTTGGACGGTTTGGGTATGCTCGTGTATCAAGGGGCTATTGGGTTTCGCATGTGGACAGGTCAAGAACCTTCCGTTGAAGTAATGAAGCAGGCCCTTGAGGAGGTATTCCAATAAAAAAGGCCTCCCAAATAGGAAGGCCTTATTGCTTTAAATATTTTTGGGTTTAATAGCGTCGATCTCTGCCACGATCGCCTCCACGATCACCACCACGATCGCCACCGCGGTTTCCGCCACGGTCACCACCGCGATTGAATCCGCCTCTGCCTCCTCCGCCGCCTCCGCCGCCGCCATGGCGGGGACGTTCTTGACGTGGGGTTGCTTCGCGGCAGTTCATATTACGCCCCATGAATTCTGATTCATTGAGTGCTTCAATTGCTTTTCGTGCATCTTCGTCATTTGCCATGGTTACAAAAGCAAATCCACGGGATCTACCTGTTTCACGGTCACTGATTATTTTAGCAGATGTCACTTCGCCAAATTGGCCGAAGGCATCGTTTAAGTCTTGATCTTCTGCCGACCAAGGTAGGTTTCCTACGTATATTTCCATCTTATTAAACAATGCGCCATAGTTGAGAACAGAATCGATTTATGACGCCTAAGATCGCATTCCGCTAAAGAGCATTCAGAGCTCCTTTATTTAATAGGACGATATTGATACCCTAGCCTGAGGCTTAGGCAAGTCTATTTGAAGCCTTTATAATAAGCGTTTCTACTAGGTTCTATCGATGTTTAAGGGCGTTTGTAATTATTTAAACTTCCTCCTGAATCTATATTAATTCCCCTGGATCAGGGCAAAGAAAACGCGACATAGGCGTCGCCGCTTTGAGTACCCAATTTACCACCACCACAAGCGATCACTATATACTGTTTACCATTTACCGCGTAAGTCGCCGGGGTCGCGTATCCGGCGGCGGGCAGTTTGGACTTAAACAACTCTTTGCCCGTACTCATATCGAATGCGCGGAAATGTTCATCGAGGCTGGCTCCGATAAAGAGGACCCCTCCTGCCGTGATAACCGGGCCACCGTAGTTTTCCGTGCCTGTGGGTGGAATCCCCTGGGCGGTCAATTCCTCAAATTCGCCCAGCGTGGTTTTCCAGACATACTCCCCGGTATTCAGGTCGATGGCATTCAGAGTTCCCCAGGGAGGTTTTACAGCTGGGTAATCATTCGCCGTTTTCCATTTGTTGTAACCGGTATGCCCGTAGCTGGTAGCAATAGTTGTCTGTCCGGATTGGCGGTCGACCGAGCCCGACTCGGCTTCTTCAAACAAGTATTTGATAACCGCGTCCAAATCTTTTTCTGCAAGAAACCCAAAGGAAGGCATAATCCCTGCGCCTTTTTTAATCTTTTCCGTCACCGCTGCCGGGTCCAATTGTTTTTCCGCCAACTTTTCCAAAGTCAGGGGCGGGATCGTGGTCCCCTGGTTTTCGCTGCCAAGGCGATCCTGGCCATGGCAGGCCGAGCACATTTGCAAGAAAACCCGTTCCCCATTGGTGGCTCCGCCCGCGGCGTTAACCATGGTCAGAATCCATGGCATTTCGTTACTGTTAACATAAAGGATCCCGTTGGGGTCCACGGCCTGGCCACCCCATTCCGCTGCTCCATCAAAGCCAGGAAAAATCAGGGTTCCCTGCACACTGGGTGGAGTGAAGGGCATGTGAGGCCTTAAGCGGATAAATCGGTCCTGCAGTTCTTTCCGTTGATCCGGAAACAAATCATTGAGCAAGTCGTAACCGAGAACTTGCCGGGCAAACGGCTCTGGTTTGGTGGGAAGCGGCTGGGTGGGCCACGCTTGCTCGCCTACCAGATCCGATGAAGGGTAGGGGCGTTCTTCAATGGGAAAGAGCGGTTCACCGGTTTCCCGGTTAAAGACAAAGACGTGTCCCGACTTCGTGGACTGCGACACCGCCGGAATCTCTTTTCCATCCCGTTTGATCGTAAGCAAGTTTGGCGGTGTTGGCAGATCCCTGTCCCACAGATCGTGATGCACAAATTGGAAATGCCAGACCCGTTTGCCGGTCCTGGCATCCAGGCAGAGCAGGGTATTGGCAAACAGATTTTGTCCCAGTCGGTCGCCTCCATAGAAATCGGCGGAGGCGGAACCGGTCGGGCAATATACAAGTCCGCGCTCCTCATCGACCGCCATGCCCGTCCACACGTTGGCTCCGCCGCTCTTCAGGTAGCCGTCTTTGGGCCAGGATCCGTAACCGTATTCGCCGGGATGAGGTATCGTGTTAAACCGCCAGACTTGCTCACCGGTAATCACATTGTAGGCCCGAATATGCCCGGGAGGTGCGGGCAAAGCTTCATTCAGGCGACCTCCTAATATAATCAGGTCGTCATAAATCACGCCCGGGGTATTGGACAAGAAATAGAGATCATCGACCTCACGTCCCAGACCCTTGAGTAAATTGATGCGTCCCTTGTCTCCAAACGATGGGATCACCTTACCCGTTTTTGCATTTATGGCATGCAGGTAATTTCCCGCCCCCATCAGGATGCGTTCATCCTTCCCTTTTTTCCAATAAACCAGTCCCCGGTTTACACCCAGAGAGCTTTTGCTTTCACCAACGCCAAATGGATCGTATCGCCACAACTCTTTTCCCGTCGCCGCATTCAAGGCAAATAATTCGATTTGCGGGCTCGTGCCGAATAACACCCCATCTACAATCAACGGATTACATTGAATCTGTGACCGGTTGTCTGCAGTTGCCCCTCCTGAGTTATACACCCACGCAACTTTCAACCGATTTACATTCTCCGGTGTTATCTGATCCAATTCTGAATACTGGCTGGAAGCCTTGTCACCCAAATAAACAGACCAATCGTTGTCAGCGGCCCCTGACGTTACAAAGGGTAGTATAGTCAATAGGTAAACGAGTGTCTTACAATTTCGCATCATAAATTTAACTGTTGGAGTAGATCAAAAACCAAAAGGAATTTCACGACACACACCATCTAATAAATCCCTGAAGTTTATGAAAATTCATACAAAACCTTCCCGGTAGGTCGTAGAATCAGTTGTTCCACATCAAATGTGATCCGCAAAAAGTCATCCCGGCGAAGCTAATGGAACGATCCCCCTCCGCGAGGAACCGCGGGTTCACCGAATGGTTAAAGATGAGCCATCCGGTGAATGTTAGCCCGTTTGCTGGTCGATGTTACCGTAGAGAAAGTCCTGAGAGGCAGCGGGTGAAGGAACGATTATTTGTCAATATCCAAGACATGACCTCTTCTGCCTTCTCCCAAGACATGACCCCTTCTGCCTTCTCCTTCTGCCTTCCTTTGCATCGGGTGAGGCGGCACAAAGAGCTATTAATAATACGCTGAGGCTAGATGACAGACAGTTTGTAAAATTCGATAATGCTGGAAATGTTGACAAGGAATTGTTGAATAGTACAGAAACCGATAGTGGTAATTTTTCCTCGCTCAAGCAACTCGTGAATGACGACAGAAATTTCGTGGTTAATGTCGGTGAAAGTTTCACTTTTATGAATTCGGATGGTGAATTAACCGAAGAACAGTTTCGACCAATTACTACAGAGGAAAATGGACGCAGAACGGGGAATTTTGGAATCACCTTACCTCCTGCGGAAGCTGCCCTAAAGTCTGAGATACCTAGGTCACCTGACGACTCAATTATCATCGCCATCAACAGTGGTTCGACCGAAGAGGAGCAAGCAGAAACGTTATCGCACGAAGGATACGGTCACGCATATCTATATTCGCAGGGAAAAGACGATGAACATGATTATGTAAATGAGTTTGATTCGGATTCTCCTCCCGGGCAGCTTAATTTTATTATGGTAGAACGAAACGAAGAGCTTGGAAAAGCTATTAATAGAGCTGTCGAAGAAACTAAACAAAACATGGAGGAAGCGCGCAAAGATGAATAATAAATCTATTTCAATTTCTGTTATTATTTTGCTGTTTTTTTGTTTTTATTGTGAAGGTTTAGGCGACCCAGGCTCCTCTCAAGAGGGAACAAGACCTTTTTTATATTTTGAAGTTGATGAACTGCCTAGGTTTGGAAAAGAGAACAATTCATTGTTAGAGTATGTTTATAGAAACATGAAGTATCCCGGGCGTATGCTCTCAAAAGGAACCGTAGTGGTTTCTTTTACTGTTACGAAGGATGGAGATGTTTGTGATGTGTTGGTTATAAAGAGTTTGTCTGAAGAATCTGATAATGCCGTAATTGGTGCTCTTAAGATGATGCCGAATTGGGAGCCGGGTAGCCTCAGGGGGCAACATGTTGATGTAATGATGTTCCTACCAATTCGTTTCAAACCACCAGGGTTGTAAGAAAAGCAGAAAAGAGGAAGCCAGGAAGATGACATGGGGCAGGACGAAATGACGTGGCAGGACGAAATGACGTCGGGTCTTGACTCTTGACAAACGAAGATCCTGACCGCGAACTTTTTTCCTTTGAGGACAGCCGAAGGGGGACAGCCGAAGGGGTGGGACAGCCGAAGCAGAGGGAGTATGGCAGAGGGAGTATGGGGTCATATCTTGGATCTCGACAATTACTTTTCGACCTGCTTCCTAAAAATATCCCGACGGAAGTTACCGCGGTTGATTACGTGATAACAGGCTCCCTCATACTCCACTCGTGCTTTTCTCGCCATGGAGAAAGGAAAAAAGCAAATCAAAGCTGCTTGTCAGTATCCAAGATATGACCCCTTATTTCTTCCCTTATTTCTTGCCCCTTGTCAGTATCCAAGATATGACCCCTTATTTCTTGCCCCGGCCCATATCCTTGCAACTGAAGAGAAACATAGAGGCAAAAATAACAAATGCTGAAAGAATCTTTTTCATACAGGGTGCTCTTTTCTGGCTTACTATTGATTTTTTTTACTAGAGCGCATTCTGAACAGAATGACGAGGAGCTGTATGGAATATCCAAGGAAAAATGTAGCGAATAACCTCGCAACAAGAGTTATTGAGAAAAATGGAGGCCGTCCTCCATACAATGATTCAAAGCTATTTGCATTCAGCGCATACATGATCCAATGCAACCCAAAGGATAGTCCGATTAAACTTAAGATTAAAGCAGACTGCTTTTTAGCCGTAAAAGTTATGATTAATAAGCCAATTAAATGGATAGGATCTAGTGATAGACCAGCAGCTTGGGCGAGTATAGTCACAGCTAGTTCTGGGAAAGAAACAAACAAACCAAAAACAAGGAGGATAGACAGGATAAGGACCAACAAATGAACTTGGATCAATTGTCCCCATGGGCGTTGCGGTTTTCCCTTAACATTAGCTGGTTGATCCATTTGAATATTCGTAACCGTTCACGGCGTCTTTTTATCCACGTTTCCGCCCGCCGCATGCGGAACCGCGTAGGGATTGG
>JAQBYJ010000183.1 GCA_027622555.1 Verrucomicrobiota bacterium | reverse complement strand
TACCTTTTATGAAGGTTATGCCTGTGGCAGGGTAGGGCTCGATCGCCGAGCGAGCCGTTTTTCCGTGATTTAAAATGGACCTACCAAAACGTCAAAAGTTGCCTCACGATGTCCCCGCATGGGTTGAGCAAGGTACAACGTTTTTCATAACCGTTTGTTGTGAGCCCAAGGGATTGAACCAGCTTTGTACAGAAGAGAAAGCGCCGCAGCTTTACGATACGATTGCCTACCGTCATCGACTTGGACATTGGTGGATTCGTCTGTTTCTTTTAATGCCTGACCATTGTCATGCCCTACTTTCCTTTTCTCCAAAAGTTGAAATGCGAAAATCGATTTCAGATTGGAAACGTTTCACGGCTCGAAAGTTCGACATCTAATGGCAGAGAGATTTTTTTGATCATCGTATTCGCGACGATGAGAATCTGGACGAGAAAGCTTACTACATTCGGATGAATCCAGTTCGGAAAGGAATTTGTGGCAAACCTGAGGATTGGAATTACGTTTGGACGTATGAGGATTTTAAGGAATAATAAAAACGACTCGCTCGGCGATCAAGCCCTACCCTTAATCAGACCTACGCGATCAACTCCGGAATTATATCCGCACCTTCAACGCCGACCAATTTCTTTTCCAATCCTCCGTGGAGGAAAGTCAGGTGATTGGGGTCCAGCCCCATTAAGTGCAAAATGGTGGCGTGCAATTTTTTGACGTGGGTTGGGTTTTCTACTGCCTCATTACCCAGTTCGTCCGTTGTGCCGAAGGACATGCCGCCTTTGATTCCACCCCCCGCCATCCACATGGTAAATCCGGCTGAGTTGTGGTCGCGTCCGGTTCCCTTGGCGTATTCGGCGGTCGGTTGTCGGCCGAATTCTCCACCCCAGACAACCAGTGTATCTTCCAGTAAACCTCGTCGTTTGAGATCCTTCAGCAACCCGGCAATGGGCTTGTCGGTGGCGCCGGCATGTTTGTTGTGATTAAATTCGAGATCACCATGGGCATCCCAGTTGCTGTCCGTGTGAGCTCCACCCGAATAAATTTGAATAAAGCGCACATCTCGTTCCACCAGGCGGCGGGCCAGGAGGCACTTGGTGCCGAATTCACGGGTACGCTCCTCGTCGATTCCGTAGAGTCGTTTGGTGGCCTCCGATTCCTGAGACAGTTCAACGGCCTCTGGAGCGGTGCTTTGCATTTTATAGGCGAGCTCGTAACTGGCGATGCGGGCTTCAAGGTTGGTGTTGTCGTAACGACTCTTTAGATGCCCGTCATTGAGGTGATTTAGACTTTGTATGACCCGTTGTTGTTCGGTCATAGACATACCCTGTACGCTCTTCAGATTGAGCAAAGGATTTCCTTCGGACTTGAAGGTAGTTCCCTGATAGCTTGCAGGCATATAACCACTGGACCAGTTTTTGGCTCCGCTAATGGGACCGCCTGTATGATCAAGCATGACTACGTAACCAGGTAGGTCCTGATTGACCGTTCCTAGCCCATAGTTGACCCACGATCCCAAAGACGGGCTGCCACTCAGGATGGATCCCGAATTCATCATCAACATGGCGGAACCATGGATGGGGCTGTCTGCTTGCATAGACTTGATGAAGGCAATGTCATCGACACAGGTTGCTAAATGAGGAAACAGCTCGGACACCCATTTTCCGGATTCTCCATATTGTTTGAAATTCCATTTCGGTCCGACGACGCGGCCTTCATTTTTCTTACCACCTCGACCAAAGGTTCTTATGTTAATGGTTTTTCCGTCGTATTTAAATAACTCTGGCTTATAATCAAACGTATCCACATGGCTGGGACCGCCGTACATGAAGAGGAATATGACTCGCTTTGCTTTCGGCGCGTAATGAGGAACTTTCGTCGCAAGTGGGCCGCTAAGTGTCGATGCTTCAAGAGAATTAAAGAACCCCTCCAGTCCGAGCATTCCTGTCAAAGCCAGTCCAGTGAATCCACCACCAACTGTGGATAGAAATTCACGGCGAGCCATGCGCCGACAGAAATTTTCTGGGTGAGTCTTCATCAATCGAGAAATAGAAATTCGTTTAGATTCAGCATCATCAATGCAAATCGATTAACAGCCGTATTAAAATCGTGTCCATAATCCTGCTGCATGGAATGAATAAGGTCGATTGAAATTTTCAACTCAGCGTCGTCCGGGAGTCTGCCCAAAACGGTATCGAAGCCCGTGTTTACCAGGGATTCTACTCCGTAAGAGCTTTGTTTGATAAGTTGTTGCGCTAGTCGTTCGGAATGGTCTGCCATGAAACTGCTATTCATCATGGTTAATGCTTGGCCAGGAACGGTTGTATTAAATCGAACTGCGCAGGCTGTGTCTGTATCAGCTACATCAAACGAAGACATCATCGGATCCTGAAGTGAGCGCCGCGTGAAGGTGTAAATGCTTCTTCGGTTTTGATGCTCGGCACCTGCTTTGAGATCCCACCGACTTTCGGCTTTTGAGGCTGTTGCCAGAACTTCCGTTTGAAGCGTTGGGAAAACACTTGGACCTCCTACTTGTGGGTTGAAGTTGTCTGCAACAGTGAGAACGGTGTCGCGGATTTCCTCTGCTGTTAATCGCCGCATATTGTATCGCCAGAAATGATCGTTTAAAGGGTCTTTTTCCAAGGCCTTATCGTTGGGCGTAGAGGACATCTTATAGGTATTAGAGGTCATGATTAAGCGGTGGAGGTTTTTCATAGTCCAACCTTGGGAGGCAAACTCATTGGCTAACCAATCCAGCAACTCAGGGTGGGTGGGTTCACTGCCGAGTCCTCCAAAGTCATCGCTACTTCGAACTAGCCCTCTGCCGAAATGGTGTTGCCAGATACGATTTACTGCTACTCGGGCCGTAACAGAATTCGAGTCGCTTGCTATCCATTCAGCTAGTTGCAAACGTCGATCTGCATCCCTAACCGAATTTGATGTTACTGTTGTGTTCAAGACAGACGGAATGCCGGGTTGAACTTCTTCCCCTGGTGCGTGCGGGTTTCCTCTAAAAAGTATATGGGTTGATTTCTGGCCTGCTGTGTTGGAGGCCGCGGTGGCCAGAGATCCTTCCATCTTTTCTTCCAGCGGTTTGAAGGCTTCCAAAACTGTTTTTTCAAGTTCCATATTTTCTTTAAATACGGCAATCCACTTTTCCTCAGTGTCAGGAGATTTTTTGGCCACTCCGTTTCCAATTGCTTTTATTCGATTCCATTTGGCAGTGCTTACCCAACTCGCTGGTTGACCATCCGTCAGCATGCTGATTTCCAAGTTCATCGCGCTGTGCCTGCCAAAGATCAGTTTCAGATCGTGCGAGCCGCCTGGAAGATCAATGGAAAAATCTTCTGTGATAGTATTTGTTCCCACTTTGGAAAAGACGAGTTCCTCTCCCAGATACATCCAGGCTCCTCCATTGACGGTCACTCGGAATGTCTGCGAACCCGCCTCTGCCTGATTAAATTTTCCACTGACTACGTAAGACGAAGGTACATCCTTGGCTGGAGTAATTTGGGTGATATCCGTCGCCAGATTAATCTTACCGTCTGGCAAGACTCCCTCATACAAATAGTCGATATTATCCAGATCACTATGGGCGGTGTTCCAGTCCTCCATTACAAAACCGAATCGGAGGTCGGTTGGATAGTTTTCATCGATGGTCGGTTGGTCTGGAACGTAGCCGTATAAATGATTAGCCGCTTCCCACATTTTCAAACGTGGAACTGTTATATTTCTGACAGCTTCTTCCAGTTGTTCGGTTAAGTGCGCTTCCGTTGCCGGATCAAAAACGGAGATGGTTGCTATATCCTGATTGCGAATAAGGAAGGGGATCTTGAGATTTCGGAAATAGGCGAGGAATTGATAATACTCTTTTTGGGATATAGGATCTATTTTGTGATCGTGGCATCGCGCGCATGACATACTAGTTGCCAGCATGGAGCGGGACACAGTGTTGATAATGTCATCATAGTAGTCGAAGTGGAATTGTTCTTCATCAGCAGGCTCGTCGTCATAGAGACCCAGGTGCAAAAACCCAGTTGCAATGGTACTGTCGACCGTAGCATTTGGTTTCACGTCCCCGGCGATTTGATCGATTATAAATTCATCGTATGGCATGTCCTGATTGACTGCGTTTATGACATAGTCCCTGTATTTCCACATGTTGCGTTTATCACCATCTCGTTCATAACCGTTGGATTCTGCCCAACGTACAACGTCTAACCAGTGTCGGCCCCATTTTTCTCCGTAGTGCGGCGAATCGAGCAATTGGTCGATAAGCTTTTTCCAGGCGTTGGGTGAATCGTCTTGGAGAAATGCGTTAACTTGTTCCTGGGAAGGAGGAAGTCCCGTAAGGTCATAACAGGCACGTTTTAGCAAAACCAAACGATCTGCGGGTGGATTGGGGCTCAGATTTTGCTTTTGCAGGTTGGAAAAAATAAACGCGTCTATTGGATTTGAATTCCAGGAACTGTCCACGACTTTTGGTGGATCTATTTTAGCTGGTGGATTGTATGCCCAGTGTTTCACCGTTTTTCCAATTTGTGCCTGTAAACGCACCGATCCAATAAAAAGGCACGTGCTTACAATAATGTAAGCAAACAGGTGATCAATTCTTAGGGTGAACAGCTTCATTTTTAAAATGGAAAAAGGGTATTTAGAAACATCCTGTGGATTCTTTCCCAATTTTCCAGCAAAAGAGCCTTAAAATTAATGAAGTCGTATTTTCTTGAAAATATTCAATTTACGGCTAGCAGATCTTGGTAAAAGGAGTTGGAATGAAAGCCTATTAATACGTGAAAGATTCTACCGACTCTAACTCTCCCCGAAAAAGCCCTGAAGAATTACGCAGCCATCGCTGGTATGGAGTGAACGATTTGCGTTCCTTTGGGCACCGATCCCGCTCCTCGCAAATGGGGTATAGTCGGGAGGATTACGCCGGCAAACCGGTTATCGCCATTCTCAATACCTGGAACGATATCAATCCTTGTCATATGCACTTCAAGAACCGTGCAGAAGAGGTGAAGCGAGGAATTTGGCAGGCCGGTGGATTCCCGGTTGAGTTGCCAGCGATTTCTCTTTCGGAGAATTTCATGAAACCCACGACCATGATGTATCGGAATTTGTTGGCCATGGAGGCTGAGGAGCAGATTCGGGCGCATCCCGCCGATGGGGTTGTACTTATGGGCGGCTGCGATAAAACCACGCCTGCGCTTTTAATGGGGGCGGCGAGTATGGACATACCGGCCATATACATGCCGGCCGGAGCAATGCTTCGCGGGGATTATTGCGGAAAGACATTGGGAAGTGGCACAGACATCTGGAAATATTGGGCTGATCTCCGTGCCGGTAAGATCAACGAGTGTGAATGGCGTGGCATTGAATCGGGAATCGCGCGCTCCGCCGGCACCTGTATGACCATGGGTACCGCGGCTACCATGATGAGTGCGGTTGATGCGCTGGGATTTACATTGCCTGGCGCTTCCTCCATCCCGGCGGTAGACTCTCGTCACTCGCAAATGGCCACCAATGTGGGTCGTCGAATTGTGGACATGGTGTGGGAGGATTTGAAACCTTCGCATATTCTAACTGCGGAGGCTTTTGATAACGCGATTACCACGGTGCTTGCTCTGAGCGGTTCGACCAATTCCGTGATTCACTTGATCGCCATGGCTCGACGTGCTGGAGTAAATCTTAGTATGGAACGATTCGATGAACTTTCGGCCAAGGTGCCTGTAGTGGCCAATATGCGTCCGGCAGGGGATTTTCTGATGGAAGATTTTTTCTACGCGGGTGGGCTGACTGCAATGCTGGAGCAGATTCGTCCGCTGCTGCACACCGATTGTTTGACGGTTAATGGAAAGACCCTTGGCGAAAATATTTTCGGCGCAAAGGTACATAATAAGGAAGTGATCCACTCTCTCGATGACCCTTGTGCTCCCTCCGGTAGCCTCGTTATCCTACGTGGAAATTTAGCTCCGAACGGTGCGGTCATGAAACCCGTTGCCGCCGAAGCCCACCTTCATAAGCATTCCGGAAAAGCGATCGTCTTCGATAGTTACGATGAAATGCAGGCGAAGATCGATGACCCCGATCTGGATGTGGATGCTGACTCGGTAATCGTTTTGCGCAATGCGGGTCCTGTCGGTGCTGGCATGCCCGAGTGGGGACAACTTCCCATTCCGCAAAAACTGCTTCAAACGGGTGTGCGCGATATGTTGAGGATATCCGATGCGCGCATGAGTGGGACCAGTTACGGTGCCTGTGTATTGCACGTGGCTCCCGAATCTTTTGTGGGAGGCCCCTTGGCTCTTTTGAAGACAGGAGATGTGGTGAAACTCGATGTGGAAGCCCGTTCGCTCGATATGCTGGTAAGTGAGGATGAGCTTGATGCCAGGCGTGCGGTGTACGTTGCGCCCGAGCCAAGGTACCCACGTGGTTATGGTAAACTGTATTCGGACCACATTCAACAAGCAGACCAGGGCTGCGATTTTGACTTTCTTTCAGGCACCATGCCGATTCCTGATCCAGAAATCCATTAACTTTGACGTGATTATTTTTGAGACAGAAATAAAAAACTTCCTGAAAAATGTAGGAGCTGCTTTTGCTGCGATTCCCTTGGAGCGCCAACCTCCCGATTGGCATTTGGGGTGCATTATCGCAGCTAAAGCAGCTACATCAAAAAAGATTGGATCGAATGGTTTTGGTAAGGATGGTATTCGATCAACGATGATAACTCAATTTCTCTAAAATTAAACAACTATGACTACTCCATACTCAGGTATCCCAAATCAATTGCGACAGGACTTGTTGGCAAGAAAACCTCTCATTGGATGCTGGTGCGCCATGAGCAGTCCGATCGGCGCTGAAATTCTGGGGCAGGCAGGCTTCGACTGGCTTTTGATCGACGGCGAACATTCAGCGAACGATTTTAAGGACTTTATGCTCCAACTCATGGCGCTGAAAGATAGCGCGAGTGCACCGGTAGTCCGTCCCCAATGGTCTGAGCCTGTGATCGTCAAACGGTTGATGGATCTTGGGTTTTACAACTTCCTGTTTCCGTTTATTGAAACAGAGGAACAAGCGAAGGCAATCGTTGCAGCCACACGCTATCCGCCCGATGGAATCCGTGGCGTGGCGCTTTTACAGCGTGGGAACAAGTATGGATACATCGCTGATTATCCAGAGAAGATTAATGAAAACGTCTCGGTTCTTGTGCAGATCGAAAGTCTTCAAGGCCTTGAAAACGTGGAGGCCATTGCCAAGGTCGAGGGTGTGGATGGATTGTTCATTGGGCCTTCCGATTTGTCGGTGGCAATGGGTCATTTCTGCCAGCCCATGCACCCGGAGGTTCAGGAAGCGATGCAACGAATTATTGCCGCAGGTAAAGCGGCAGGTAAATCTGTCGGGATTATCGCAGCTGTTGAAGAGCAAGCTCGGATGTATTTGGAGATGGGTGTAAACTTTGTAGCCGTAGGCGCCGATTTGGGGATTTTAAAGAACGCTACCCTTGAACTGAGGAAGAAGTTTAAGTCCTAGGGATTCTCACTTGGCTGTCTAAGTGTTAAATGGGGGCATTTACTCCCAGATTCTATTTCGGAGACAATGAGACGAAAAATCGTCAGCCACTTCGACAAGCTCAAGGAATACAAGCTAACTCCTGGTATAAATGAGTTTCGATCCGCAATGTAGGAGCGGAGCTTGCTCGCGATTGTATTTTCGGCTTTTGAGCATCGATTTGTATAAAGTCGCTTAGACGAATTCAGGACGATTTTTTCCTAAAATTGATCAAAATATGAGAGGAAGAGGAAGGGTAGGAGGAAGAGTAGGGGAAGACTGAGATTAAGATTAAGAGTAAGAGTAAGAGTAAGAGTAAGAGTAAGATTAAGAGTAGAGGAAGAGTAGGAGTAGGAGTAGGAGTAGAAGTAGGAGTAGGAGTAGGAGTAGGAGTAGGAGTAGAAGTAGGAGTAGGAGTAGG
>JAQBYJ010000182.1 GCA_027622555.1 Verrucomicrobiota bacterium | reverse complement strand
GGTCTTTTACCACCCCACAGTTTTGAACCCCAAAAACACCACCTGCCGCGACAGCGGCTTCGTTCAACAAAACGTTCATCGTAACCCCGTATCCTTTCGTAACATTGCTTCAATCCAATATTTACTCCGGGATTCATCCTATGAGGCCAGGTTTCAGGTCTATGCATAATTTCGCTTTGTTCTCTCAACGACTCCATATCGGGCAAATTCAGATATTCCGTGATCAAACCTTCGGGAGCCTTGAACATGGTTGAAACAATTAATTGCTTGGGCCTTTTCCTCAGTCGCTTAACAGCTTCACCAATAAAGCCGGGCGACAACATCAGGTCCATACCCGTACACAGAATATACTCGGTTCTTACTCGCTTAATCGCTGTATTGGTTGCGTGAGAAAGATTCCATTCCGATGGTCCGTCAATCCTGAGGTACTCCGCATTGTAACGCCGACAAACCTCAAGGTAATTTTTACTGAATTCGTTCTTACTACCATAATCAACGAGAACAATATTAATCAAATTCGCCGGGTAGTCTTGCAGGCGAATCGAATTCAGAGTATTAGCTAAACGAAAGTTGTACCGATTCATGACCGGCAAAATCACGCTGACGTCACCGTTGCCATGGGGGACATTGAGCTCGCGTTTGAAATGGACCCGATTGCGAGTGCGGGTTACCAGAAAATCTTTTGCTGTCATATGGCGAGATTTCCAAGGGCGTATTCGATTTCTTAGATTCCATGGGTCCACTTTTCTCAGAAAACGCTTTGCGTAGAATGGAGCTAGTGAAATAAATGCCAGACAATTCGTGATACCTAAATAAAGACCTGAAGCTGGCATCCACTTGCCACTTTTGCTGCGATGAGCCTCTAGAAAAGCTTCAAAAATAACTTGCCGGATTCTCAAGCTCTTCCCACTCCAATTCATCATTTCAGCTAAAAAGGGAAGGTGTTCCCAGGTCCGAATCAGCATCCCACTTTGTGGACAATGTTTCGCCCAAAAGAGATAACGATTACGACACATATAGAAATAGAAATGCAGTGCTCTTACATGATTGCTTTTCGAATGAAACACTCTGGCATTCGATACAATCCCTGCTTTATAGCCCAAATTAATCGCTCGAAGACTGTAGTCTCGATCTTCCCCATAGGCAAAAAACCGTTCATCCAATCCTTCCAGATCTAGAGCGGTTTGTCGTTTAACCAAAAGCGCGGTGCCGCTTAATAAAAAAGAATTCGATGATTCAATCAGCCAACGTTTCGCTTCCTCCGGACTATCTGCAATTTCCATTTCCTGCTTCGACCAGTTTATTCTAGCTCCACACTCTGTGAACGAATCTGGTTCGTCTATGAAAGAAATCAAAGGCGATAATAGTCCCAACCTGGGTGAGGTCTCTGCGTAATCGACCAAATAAGAAAGAGACGAGGGCTCCACGACGGCATCGTTGTTCAACAACCAAAGGTAGTCGCAATCATCCCCTAAAGCCGCCTTCATCCCAAGGTTGTTACCTCCGGTATATCCAAAGTTCTCACTATTTTTAATAAGTATCAGTCTGCCCCCGGATTCCTCCAAAGAAAGATAATCCAAAGATCCGTCACTCGAATGATTGTCCACAACGTAGACTTGGAAATTGGGATAATTCAAGACCGCAACAGAGTCCAAACAGGCAATAATTTCATCCTTTCGATTCCAACTCAGGATAATAATGCCAACCTTGGGTCTTTCCAAATGTTCATTCATGCGAGGTTCTTAGCCATATTTATTGAAACTTCCGGTAAAGGGCCTTGGATGGGTACCACAAGAATTGATAATAAATTACCACAAGGAACCAAGGTTTTTACAGTCATTTTTTGAATAACCATAAAAATATTTTCCTAAAAACCAGGGTTTCTTTAATCCTTCACCAATACCATAAAAAATATTTTTGTAACTGGAAGCTGAATACCATTTGTGATTCAACCGATATTGCATCCCGTTCAAACGTTTTAATCGATACCCCAGGTCGAGTAGAGAAAACTTGTTCAAAGCCTTTGGAACTTCGCTTATTCGGTGATTAGCAAGTTACAAATTACAATTTAGTCCATTCCTGGCACAACTTGAACTTGCTAGCCCTCCTCCATTCTTTCTATAACCTCTTTTTTAATCAGACTTAAACTATGCCAGATACAGCTCCTTGGATTACCTACCGCCCCGAATTGAAAGTAACAGATTGTACGATTCGCGACGGTGGACTTATCAACAACTCGCAGTTTACCGATGCGCAAGTACGCGCGGTTTACGATGCATGTATCGCAGCAGGCATCGATTACATGGAGATTGGTTATAAAAATTCGCATGCACAGTTCCCTAAGGATAAATACGGTCCATGGCGTCACTGCGATGAGGAGGATATGCGACGCGTCGTTGGAGATCATACCTTTGAGGCAACCGGTCTGAAGCTTTGCGCCATGGCGGATGCAGGAGGCAAAAGTGACTGGAAGAAGCAAATCATTCCGGCTAAAGACAGCGTGCTCGATATGATCCGGGTGGCCTGCTACGTTCATCAGATTTCTGAGGCGGCCCAAATGGTTCAACACTGCCATGATCTTGGCTATGAAACGACCTTCAACATCATGGCCATTTCGATCGTCAGCGAGGCCGACATCGATCAAGCCCTACAGATAGTCGCGAAGTCACCCGCCAAAGCGATCGTTGTGGTCGACAGCTTTGGGAACCTCTTTCGCGAACAAATCGATTATTTGGTTAACAAATACGCGGATGCTGTTGAGGGGACAGGAATGGATGTGGGCATGCATGCGCACAACAATCTTCAACTGGCTTTCGCCAATACAATCGAAGCCATTATCCTGGGAAGCAACCGGGTTGATGCGACCATGCTGGGGTTAGGTCGTGGTGCAGGAAACTGCCCGATGGAACTGCTCCTTGGCTTCCTCAGAAATCCAAAATTCAAACTGCGTCCGGTGCTTGATGTTATCCAACATACCATCTTACCGATGAAACAGGAACGGGATTGGGGGCCTTCAATTCCTTACAATATTACCGGCCAAATGAATCGTCACCCGCGCAGTGCCATGGCTTTCCGTGAAGGCGACACGCCCGATGATTACCTGGCGTTTTACGATCAAGCGGTGTCGGACGTATAAACGAGATCGCTCAGGATTTAAGAAAACCATTTTCTGAAGGTTTGAGCTTTGCCGACATTGACAAATCAAGCTACCTTACTTCAACGAGACCGGAGCGTCTCAATGGTGGGAACGCCAGCCTAAATAAGGACATGTCTTCTTCTGATTCAATTCATCAAAACACAAAGATTGTGGTCCCCGGAGACTATCCACCTCAGATTCAAAATTCTCCGCATCTTGACCGCTTAACAGGCCGGGGGGATTTTATTATGCATACAGATCCGCCCAAAAATATGGCGGATAAGATTGCCCGTGTATCCGGAGCCGAAGTCATCATGAATACACGGGCATCGGTAACCTGGGGTGAAGAAGAGTTCGCGCAGCTGCCCGACTTGAAAATGATCACAACCTGCTCGATTGGCACCGACATGTTTGATCTCGAGGCGGCAAAAAAACGCGGTATTATTATTTCCAACCAGCCAGGCAGAACCGCTCCCGTGGTTGCAGAGCACATGTTTGGTCTCATGTTCGCGGTTGCCAAGCGTGTTACCTTCCTGACTTCCGAAATGAAAAAAGGTGCTTGGCCGCGTATCGACAATCTGATGCTTCGAGGAAGAACGCTTGGAATCATCGGCACGGGTGCCATCGGAGCCGAAATGGCCAGGCTGGCACTCGCAATCGGGATGAAGGTAATTGCCTGGACCTATAACCCGACAGAAGAGCGAGCCAGGGACTTGGGCGTAACTTTCAAATCGCTGGATCAGGTGCTCCAGGAATCCGATGTGATCAGCGTTCACGTGAAGCTTACGAAAGACAGCAGACATTTAATAGGTGCCGAAGCATATTCGAAGATGAAACCAAACAGCATCTTTCTAAACGGGTCACGTGGAGCTGTTGTAGAAACACAGGCACTGGTCAATGCACTCAATTCAGGACATCTCATGGGAGCTGGTATTGACGTGTTTGAGGAGGAACCTACCCCACCCGATCATCCCTTATTCGCCTGTGAGCACGCAATCCTGACACCTCACTGTGCCGACATGACTCCCGAAGGAGTTGACCTCCTGAACGGTGGTGCCGTCGACAATGTACTGGCCTACCTGGATGGTCGTCCCCAGAACCGGGTTACCTAAAACATTTTTAAAACCCAAAATCATCGCTGAATCAGGTAGGGCGGTTTCGCCGTAAACCGCCGATTCCAAGATGGCTCGCTCGGCGATCGAGCCCTACCAATTTCAGTGATATTGCGACTACCTATGGTTAATATGCATTAAAAAGGTTCCGTTTCCCCGGAACTCGATGACCTCGTCCTCCGCGTTATTCACTTGGATATGGCCAGGTACTTGCCAGCTTCTGGATTGGATTTCAGATAGGAGTTTATTGCCTGTACAATATCAGGGTGATCCTTTGAAACATCCTTGTCCTCATAGATCACGGCTGAGCCGGGTCCGTAGAGAAGCATCCGTGATCCGTCCTCGGGAATCACCGCTTTGTATTCACCGTAACGAACGAAATGCTTGTATCCGTCTTCGGTTGGAATCTGTTTGGACAGCCGCGCTACAACTTTGGCATTGGCCGGATCATCCACTACGTTGGTCCACTCATCCGGATCGGCTTTCAGGTCGTAGAGCTCTTGAGATCCGTCGAAGTAGCGAATGTAACGCCAGCGGGAGTCGCGAACTGAAAAAGTGCCGCGGCCGATTGCCGATACGGCTGGCCGGTTCCACTTCGCACCAGGATCCATTATTAACGGCAGCAGCGATCTCCCATCCAAATCATTCCGTTTATCAAGTCCGAGTATATCGACTACGGTCGGGTATACATCCAGCAAAGAAACAGGACGTTCACTATGGGTATCCGGCTTGAACCCTTTGGGTTGCGCATTTCTGGGAGGGACAATGATCAATGGCACGCGCGTTGAGCGTTCCCAGGCAGTGAACTTTCCCCAATGTTCTTTTTCACCAAGCTGCCAACCATGGTCTGACCACATAACGATCATGGTGTTGTCGGCGTAGGGTGAAGCGTCGAGTGCATCAAGCACCCTTCCGAGCAAATAATCCGCAAAACTGATAGAGGCCATATAAGCACTCACCGCGTTCCGCCATTGCCCCCACTCGACCGTGGTTTTGTGGGCTCCACTCGTTACGGCATACCGCCCGAAGTCCTGGGCAATTTTTGAAACATCTTTCAGGTCATCCTGATACACGCTCGGAAGGATAACGGATTCCGGCGGATAGAGATCGTGGAATCGTTTGGGCACCCACAAGGGTTGGTGAGGACGGTAAATACCCATTCCGAGAAAGAACGGTTTATCGAACTTCTGCTTTAATTTCTCCACCACATAATCTGCACAGAGTGTATCGGAAAACTCCTCGTCCGGACGATCAATCACTCCCCAATCAAAAGATTCAATAGTGCTCGAAAGAGGTTCTCTGTCCCGCGGCATCTCGTTCAACGGCATGGTAATGCCAAGACGGGAAATCTCGTGCTTCACAAAAGGACCGCCTGCGTCGATATCTGCCTTGGATATCTTCCTCTCCTCTTCGAGAATAGGCATCCACTTGTCAAAACCAGGGCCATACTCCTGCAGCATGATTTCACTTTTGCCGTGCAGCAATTTTCCGGTCCCCATGGTCAGGTATCCTTGGGACGCCAAGTCTTGCGGCAGAAAAATTGCATTGGGGCTTGTTTTCTCGATCCGTTGACCGTTGCCGTAAACCCCGTTTTTAACGGGAGACCAACCAGTCCAGGTAGCCGCCCGGGATCCACTGCATACCGGCACTGCACAATGCGCATTGGTGAACAGGACACCCCGCTCCGCCAAGCGATCGATGTTCGGAGTCTGAATTTGCGGGTGACCATCCAGGCACCCCACCCAGTCGTTCATGTCGTCGAATGTGATGTAGAGGATGTTGGGTTTTTCAGCAGCAAAATTGGGTAGACAGCTAATACAAAACATTGCTGCAAACAGGCCAATGACCCAAAGTTGTGTGGAGGTATTCTTAGGAGTAGTCATGCCAGAAAGTATTTGGTATATTCTGATACGAATTCAAGGTAATTGGGATATCGTATATAAGTAGGAGCGACCTTGGTCGCGAAAGTTTCCTCAATCAATTGAAATTAGAATCGGCAGCAAGCTACCTCTACATTTCCTAAAGCTCTCAATCCGGAATTTGATCATTCTGGTCGATGTCCTCGCCTTCCCAATTGGCGATTCCGTTCTCATAAATCAATACCCGGTTATCATTGCCAGGATTCAGCTTGAGATTTGTCGCTGGAAGCCAGCACTCATACTCGGCAATCAAGGCGACGGAGAGAAGCGGCTCTATCTCATACAGGAATTGTGAAAAAACCGGCAGGCACCGAAGACTTCCCGAAGGGTTGGATTATCAGTCGCTCCAAAAATCTTAAAGAGTCTCAGATTCGATAAATACACGAAAGAAAGTGGAAGAAAGAGAATCTATCTTCAAAAACAACTCAATGTAAGATTCTCCTTCTATGTAGTCGACGATATCGGGGTTCGAGAGATTGAGTTCATTCCCGATTGTCAGAATATCATCCCAATTATCCAGGTTCATTGATCGCTGAATCGTAACCGTCTCACCTTCGGTTTTGGTCGAGATTCGCAATTGGAAAACTTTCCGCGACCCTTCACCCGTATCAAGACTGGCAATTCTCGGAACATGGCTGAAGTTTTGAATATTTGGGTGCCCCCCGGTTATAAATTCCAGAAACAAACCAAGGGAGTCTCCATCGCCGTCGACCGATGAACCGGAAACGGATGAATCAGCCAATTCTGTCTCAGAAAAAAACTGAGTTTTCCAGGCTTCATATCCCAGGGTCGGGGTAGCGGGTTGAACAGTGATTTCGCTTTGAGCTGTCATACCGAAGGCATTGACAGTGATGGTTGCCGAACCTGATTCCAACGCCAGCCAATCCGGTTGTTGAGCGACGGAAACCATTTCGGGATTGGAACTTACCACCGATTCGATATCTTCAAGGGTATACCATTTTGTAACCCTGGATCCATCATCGTATACCGCCACGATATCGGGCCTGATTATTTCGCCGGGAAGTACGGTGACACCATCGGGGAGCACTTCCAGGTGGTCCAACACCGCTCCAAACGGAGCCTGTGACGTAACCAATATCGGCCGCCCAAATGCAATCTTTCCACCGCTTGTTTCGTAACTCATAAAAAGGACCACGTCCCCGATAACAGAGGGATCGACGCTGACTTTGACGGCGGATGGGTTTGCAATGTCCGGTTCAGCAAAAACACCATCCCTCGATACCCCTTCAATACCATGAAGCTCCACACTCCAGGTAACTTCTCCCGTGATTGGTTGGGAAGCAGGAGGATTGAATTCGAATGCGAACTCGCGAAGCGGACCTTCAGAAGCATGCCTCGTGGGTAAAGTGTTTCCGCTTGCTTTTTGCTGCACCTGGTCCGGGATACTGCGGACTATGGCAAGGACGTTGGAAGCGGGAACATCTCTCGCCGCCTCTTCGATATTGCGGATATGAAATCCAGATTTAGGCGGTGGGTTTAAGTAACTGTGGAAACTACCGTCATCTGCTGACTTTTGAAGCAGACTTCGAATAATTCCACCCACTATCGGAGCAGTGGTTTGTGTTTCAGAGGTCCCAAACAGATTTGACGGGGGACCGTGAGCAATAGTTGGGAAATCGATGGTTACAAAATTTGAGAGCCCCGGGGCCGCCGCTGAGGAGACACTTTCGAGGTCCACCAGACCATCCGACCCATGCGGAAAAACGGTAGCCAAAGTTTCACCTACTAGTACCCTGTACCATCTATAAATTCGGATAAAGGCGAGTCAGTTTGATTCGGGCTTTTTCGTTGG
>JAQBYJ010000181.1 GCA_027622555.1 Verrucomicrobiota bacterium | reverse complement strand
AATACAGGCCAATTGTATGTAGTGTAATTGAACTCGATTTTAGGACAAAAACTAAAAAACGCGGCGATCAATAGAAGATTTGACTTTAATGGCCATTTCCGGATTTTCAGTGTGGCCGATTACTTTTACGGTTTTTCCTGTTCTCTAACTCCACCTAATGATTCTTTATTCCAATAGTTCATCTCAACTCCGACTATTCCCCGCCTACCCGAACTGCATACTTGAGTTCATCCCAAACTACATCACACAATTTTCAAATCAGTAAACTAGCAATTCTCAACAGCATAAAATGGACTTAATAAAATGGCTGCGATAACAGACATGGTTAACCTGGAATTTCAAGACGGCATCGCCGTGGTGCGGATCGATAATCCGCCGGTAAATGCTCTGAGCAGAGGTGTTCGAGACGGTTTATACGAAGCGGTAAAGCAAGCCGATGCGGATGAGGCGGCAAAAGCGATCCTGATTATATGCAACGGTGGGACCTACATCGCAGGAGCTGACATCAAGGAGTTTGGAAAACCGCAACAGGGCATGTCATTATTTGAAGTCCAGAAGGTCATCGAAGGTGCTTCCAAACCGGTAATTTCCACTATGCATGGCACCGCACTCGGTGGTGGATTGGAAACGGCGATTACTTGTCACTATCGTGTGGCGGTTGCTTCCACCAAATTCGGCCTTCCAGAAGTCCACCTGGGAATTTTACCTGGAGCGGGAGGCACCCAACGTCTGCCCCGTATAGTGGGTGTAGAAAAGGCTTTAAATATGATGGTCACCGGAATTCCTGTGAACGCCAAATTTGCGCTGGAGAACGGCCTCATCGACGAGATCGTCGAAGACCTCTTCGAAGGCGGCATGGCCTTTGCGAAAAAAATCGTCGAGGAAGGACGACCTCTCGTAAAAGTACGAGACGCCAATGAGAAACTCGAGGCAGCGAAAAATGATCCGGAGCTTTTTGACCGCTTTCGAAAACAGATCGCGCACAAAGCCCGTGGTTTCGATTCGCCCAAAGCCATCATCCAATGCGTCGAAGACACCCTGACAAAAACCTTTGATGAAGGCATTCAAGCCGAGCGCGAACGGTTTATGACTTTGGTAACGAGCATCAAGTCACAGGCCCAACGTTATTACTTCTTTGCGGAGCGCCAGGCAGCCAAGATTCCTGATGTCCCAAAAGACACTGAAATTATTCCGATCAATAAAGTCGGGATGATTGGTGCGGGAACCATGGGCGGCGGTATCTCCATGAATTTCCTTTCAAAGGGTACTCCGGTTACGATCGTCGAATCGAATCAGGAAGCGCTCGACCGCGGACTCGCGGTTGTTCGCAAAAACTACATGCGTGGAGTTAAAAGCGGACGCATCACGGAAGAAGGAGTTGATAAACTCATGGCTCTTCTAACGCCCTCGCTTTCCCTGGAAGACCTGGCCGACTGTGACATGGTCATTGAAGCCGTGTTCGAAAATCTCGATCTGAAAAAGGACGTTTTCAGGAAACTCGATGGGATCGTTAAGGAAGGTGCCATTTTGGCAACCAATTCTTCAGCGCTCGATGTCAACGCGATTGCCGCGGTGACCAAACGTCCCGAGTGGGTCATCGGAACTCATTTCTTCAGCCCGGCAAATATCATGAGACTTCTTGAAATTGTCCGCGCCGAAAAAACGTCGAAGCCTGTTCTTGCAACCGCAATGGGACTGGCCAAGCGACTCGGAAAGATTCCAGTGGTGTCAGGCGTATGTCCCGGCTTCATTGGAAACAGGATTTTATTCCAGCGCGGCATACAGGCTCAGAAACTTATCGATGAAGGAGCCATGCCCTGGGAGGTGGACGAGGTAATTTACGACTTCGGTTTTCCAATGGGACCTTTTGCCATGGGAGACTTGGCGGGCTTGGATATTGGTTGGGACGCAGAAAGTTCCAAACCCGAAGAAAAACTCAAAGACAAGCTATGCGAGATGAACCGTCGCGGTCAAAAGACAGGAGCTGGCTATTACGACTACGATCCGGAAACACGGGCCAAGACTCCAAACGCGGAAGTCGAAAAATTGATTCTCGAATTCTCAGAGAGGCGAGGAACAACACGCCGGGAAATCAGCAAGGAAGAGATTCTTCAAAGATGTATCTACCCGATGATTAATGAGGGGGCGAAAATCCTCGAAGAAGGCATTAGCCAAAGACCGAGCGATATCGACGTTGTCTGGGTCAATGGATACGGCTGGCCCGTCTATCGAGGTGGTCCAATGTTCTATGCGGACACCGTTGGACTCGATAAGGTCTTGGAAAAACTAAAAGAATTTCAAGAGCAGGATCAGGATGACTTCTGGCAACCTTCACCACTGATCGAAAAGCTGGTAGCCGAGGGCAAAGGTTTCAAAGACATGGCGTAGCTTGGATTTCGAACCGGATGGGAGCAAAGAGGTATTAAATTCCCAAGAATGTTCACACGATGTATATCTTCCATATTATAGTTCGTAAACACGCTGTTTGCACCCATCCTCGGGCCGACATGCCGGGTGTTCCTCTTTCTCAGCTCGGTTACGCACAGAAGTGCGCGCCCTCGCCTCTCAATCGTAAAGCCCAACATCTCAGCTCCGTGAGAAAGCCAACCTAGGGCATGGCAATAACAGCACCAAGCCAAGAATGGCTCGACCAGGTACGCGAGCCGATCATTGATCCAGACCGGATAATAGTAGATCCCCATCACCACCTGTGGGAATCGCCCGATTGGACCTACCTCCTTGATCACCTTTGGGCGGATACAGGTTCGGGTCACAACGTGACCAAAACAGTCTACCTGGAATGTCGTTCGAGCTACCACACCGATGGTCCGGAGCATTTAAAACCCGTTGGTGAAACGAAATTTGTGGAGTCCTTCGCTTCGGCCTCGAGTAAGGGAGCGGGACCAGAAATCGCCGGAATCGTTTCGCATGCCAATCTATCGAGTCCATATCTGGATGAAATACTGGATGCACACGAGGAAGCAGCAAATGGTTTATTCCGCGGTATACGCCACTCCATCGCCCGCGAACCGCATCCGGAATATCTCTCCTTACCCGGTCGGGGAACGGAAGGTCAGTCAGATGATAAGGCCTTTCGGCTCGGTGTGCGGCGGCTCGGAGACCGGGGGTATACCTACGAAAGTTGGCTCTATCATCACCAGATCCTGGATTTTAGGGCCCTGGCACAATCAGCGCCAGACACCATCATAATTCTTGATCACTTTGGAACACCGCTCGGAGTTGGACCCTACGCGAATCTGCGTGAGGAGATATTCGAACAATGGTATGAAGACATTGCTGCCCTTGCCGAATGCCCAAACGTATTTGCAAAGCTCGGCGGACTTGCCATGCCCGACAATGGGTTCGGATGGGATAAGCGAGACTTGCCAGCGAGCTCCGATGAGTTCGTTGAAGCGCAGGCGCGGTATTACAACCATACCATAAAGTGTTTCGGTCCAAACCGCTGTATGTTCGAAAGTAACTTTCCGGTAGATCGCCTTTCACTTTCCTACCACGTGCTCTGGAACGGGCTTAAAAAAATCGCAGCTCAATATAGCGAAGAGGAGCAAACGGCTATGTTTAGTGAGACCGCTACTCGTATCTACAAACTAGACTAACCCAATGAGTAAATTCTTAAAATACCTGGAGGCAAAGCAGGGATGCTTTTGCCCTACCATTTCAGCTAATAAAGGTAGGGCCGCCGCGCGCGCCTCGGCGAAGCATCGCGAAGACGGGTCCTCGCAGTGCCGTTTATTATACGAGGGAAATGTCGTTTTCAAATTGCTTAGATCAATGGTCTTACGACCATTGCTACAATGTAGCCACGGTCGTGAGACCGTGGAGAACGGTTCAGATTGACTACCATGAAATCAGTTCCCAATACCCCGCTAACCCGAGATGAAGCGCTTGCGCTCATGGCCTGCAGCGAGTCGCCACTCGCCGTTTCCAAGGTAGTCGTCCGAGGAGTCGAGTTCGATGTCTTTACTCACGCGCCCAATGACCTGCGTGATTTTTTTAATTACTCAAATAAGCATTTCAAAGAAGAAGAGTTTCTAATCTTCGAAGACGAGCGATGGACCTTTGGTGAAGTTCAAAGAAAATCCGTGGCCCTGGCAAAGTCACTCATTCAACTGGGAATAAAACCGGGCGATCGCATAGCCATCTCGATGCGGAATTACCCCGAATACGTTCTGGCAATCGAAGCGATTCTAGCCGTTGGAGCGGTCGCTGTCACTTTGAATGCCTGGTGGTTACCTAATGAAATTGAGTATGGCCTCATCGACAGTGGAGCGCGGTTTGCGTTTGTGGATCACGAGCGCTGGGACCGATTTATCCCTTCCCGAAATTTATTGGAACTGGGTGTGGCGGTTACTCGATTAAGAGGAGCGCTACCGGAAGGCGTATTGCATATGTCGTACCTGTTTGAGCCGTCCGATGATAATGTATTTCCAGCACTCGACATAGACACGGACAGTGACGCTTTGATCATGTATACGTCAGGATCAACGGCCAAGCCAAAGGGAGTAGTGTTAACCCATCGAGGCACCGTCAACGCCTTGTTGAATTTTGGCTGCATTGGCGTACTCGCGTTACTAACGGGTGATAACGAAGAATTAAGGGAGGCTGTCCTAAAGTGGCTCAATAAAGGACCGGCTGCCATGGGTGAGCTTATCAGTAAAGAATTTCCACGGGAAAAGCTGCTGGCAAATGTTCCTTTATTCCATGTCTCGGGACTGCAAACGATGTTATTCCTAAGCTACCGTGCCGGTCGACGGATGGTCCTGATGTATAAGTGGAGCACTGAGAGTGCTCTCCAATTAATTGAAAAAGAATCGGTTACCAGGATGGATGGAGTTCCTACCATGGTCGGCGAGGTCCTCCATTCTCCCGATTTGGATAAATACGATTTGAGCAGCTTATTAACCATCAGCGGCGGTGGTGCCGCCCGACCACCCGGGCACGTCAAACTTTTGCAAGAACGGTTTCCAAAGGTAATTCCGGGAGTAGGTTATGGAATGACGGAGACGAATGCCTCAGGAGCAACTATTGGAGGACCGGAATATATTGCACGTCCTACCTCAACAGGTCGGGCAACAGCGCCACTGATGAAGATTGAGATCCGGGATGAACACGGAAAAAACATCGGAACTAACCAGGAGGGTGAAATCTGTATGAAGTCCGTTTTGAATATGCGCTGCTACTGGAACAAACCCGAAGAAACAGAAGAAACACTGAAGGACGGTTGGATCTATTCCGGTGATCTGGGTCATCTTGACGAAGAGGGATTTCTTTACATCACGGGTCGGGCGAAAGATATGATTATTCGCGGTGGGGAGAACATCGCCTGCGGAGAAATTGAAAACGTCTTGCACGAACATCCGGCAGTAAACGAAGCGGCCGTCCACAGTGCACCGGACGATCGCCTTGGCGAAATTGTATGTGCGTCGATCTATCTTCGGAAAGACTGCCATGCCACCATTGAGGAGATACAAGAGCATGTCCGATCACATTTAGCGGCATACAAGGTGCCCAGCCACGTTTATTTTGCTGAGGAAAGATTACCCAGGATCGCTTCGGGGAAGTTCGACAAGATCACTTTGAAAAAAGAAGCAATCAAACGACTAGAGGAGGCAAGTTCCTGAGTTGATCATTCATCCCGTTCTAAAACTATAAATCTTATGCCATAATGTAGGAGCAAATTTATTCGCGACCCGAAAGACTTTGAACTATTAATTCGCGAATAAATTTGCTCCTACATTTCGAATCGGATCTCGAATATTAATAATAACAGTCACGCTAAGATTAATATTTAATACACCCACAACATCTCAGATATGAACAAAACAATCAAAGCAGTGCGCTGCCACCGATACGCAGCCTTCAACGAGGAAGGAAAACTGCTACCCGAGCCGGAACCTCTTCGAGATGTGCTTTCGCTGGACGAAATTCCCCAGCCCCATTGCGAGGACGGACATGTTTTGATCGATGTGCACTACGCAGGTGTGCAATACCCGGACGCACTGCAGGCACAGGGGCTTTACCAAATGAAGCCGGAACTTCCCTATGTACCCGGTATGGACGTTTCTGGAATCGTGTTAGAAACAGGCGCAGGTGTCGACCGGGTAAAAGTCGGTGATCGAGTGATCGCCCTGCTCAGCATCGGTGGTCTTGCTGAGATCGTCAGCGTCCCAGCTCGGTCAGTGTGGAAAGCTCCAGCTAATATGCATCTTTCAAAATGCACAAACTTGGGAAGAAACTATATTCCCGCCTACTATTCACTTAAAATAGTCGGCGAGGTCGGTGACGGAGATCTTGTTCTCGTCGATGGTGCTTCCGGTGGTGTCGGAATGGCTGCTGTGGGTTTAGCAAAAGCTATGGGCGCGAAAGTGATCGCCGGGGTGAGCGTTCCGGCAAAAATGGAATACCCGACCTCGGCAGGAGCAGACCGCACGCTCTGCTACGGAAGCGACCGGGAAAGTTTTAAGCAGTTCAAAATCGAAGTTAAAAAAGCAGCCGGAGAACTGGGGCATCCTGCAGGCGTCGACGTCGTAATTGACATGGTCCAAGGCGGGTTATTTGAAGGCGCTCTGGTTTCCGTCATTCGTCCCTTGGGAAAAATCTGCATGGTAGGATTCACAGCCGGGCAAAAGCCGATTCGTCCCGGGATGCTGTTGATTAAAGAAGTTGCGGCCATCGGAAGTATGTGGGGCCGTTGGGCTCGAGATAATCCGGAAGGCCACGATATTAACGTCTCTGAAATCGTAGGTTTTCTTGAGAGTGGCGCCGTCCCACCTCGCGTTGACCGTATTTTTCCTCTCGAAGATTTTGTGAAAGCTTTCGAATTATTCGAACGCAACGAAGGCCGAGGAAATACGGTTGTGTGTATCAAGGAAGAATCATGAATCTGGCCTTGAAAATGAAGACCAAGAAATAATGAGTGTACTCTACGCCGTTCGTCATGGTCAGGCATCGTTTTTCAAAGCTGATTACGATCAGCTTTCATCCACGGGTCTCGAGCAGGCACGGCTACTTGGCCATTATTGGGTGGAGAATCAGGTTTCAATCACGGAAGTCTATTCGGGTTCTCTGACTCGTCAGCTCGACACAGCGAAAGCCGTCGGCGAGAGCTTTCGCGAAGCGGGGTTTCCTTGGCCAGAAGTACAAGTGCTTGAAGGCCTCAACGAGTACCACGCCGACCAGGTCATGAATTTCCTAAAGGCTGAACTTATCGAAAAGCACGGATCAGTAAGACAGCTGAATGAGGATTTCGAAAACGCACATGGAGACAAAGAGCGCTATCGAAGCTTTCATCGTCTACTGGAAGCAGTGATGAAGTTTTACATCGCGGGTGATTACGAGAGCGACGGATTCGAGACTTGGCAGCAGTTCCACAACCGGGTTCGAGAAGCGGTTGATGTAATTCGCTCGAAAGAATCAAGTGGACGAAAGATTGCGGTGTTCACTTCGGGTGGTCCCATCGGAGTCATGGTCCAAACCACACTGGAGGCTCCCGAACAACAAGCCGGCCAACTCAATTGGCGGGTACACAACGGATCCATATCACAGTTTACTTTCAGCTCAAACCGAATCTCACTCGATCAATTCAATTCCATCCCCCACTTGACCACCGATGACGTGCGGACGTATCGGTAACAAAGATCGTTTGGGGTTACTCCGCCATCGAGCTGATGCTGTCCATGATCGAGCGGAATACTATGGGCGTGCCCGACCATCCAAAGGTCTTAACCATTCTGAGCGATTGGTTTGAGGGGAAAACCCAGCCCAATAGACTGAGTCAGAAAAGCGACTTAGACTAAATAAACGGCTAAACGGCCCTTCCTACCTTGAAGGTGGGAGAGTATGGGGTCATATCTTGGGTGGGAGAGTATGGGGTCATATCTTGGATCTCTGTGGGAGAGTATGGGGGAGAGTATGGGGTCAGGGGAGAGTATGGGGTCATATCTTGGATCTCGACAAATATTTTTCGACCTGCTTCCTAAAAATATCCTGACGGAAGTTACCGCGGTTGATTACGTGATAACAGGCTCCCTCATACTCTACTCTTGCTCTCCTTGCCATGTAGGAAGAAGAAAAGTAAATCTAGGCTGTTTGTCAATATCCAAGACGTGACCCCTCTAGTGCCTGCTAGTGCCTCCCAAGACGTGACCCCTCTAGTGCCTCCCAGGCCTTCGTAGCCAAGGCGCCGGTAGCGGTAGTACCATTTTTCCAGCGTCGAGGCGCCGTAGTGGTGTCCGTCGTAATTGCGCCGGGCACACAGGTTCAAGGCATGCGATAACGG